>JADZBP010000206.1 GCA_020852055.1 Candidatus Latescibacterota bacterium | reverse complement strand
CCGGCACCGCCTTCCTGCACTCCATCATGATCCAGGAGCGGCGGGGTATGCTCAAGGTGTGGAACATGGTGCTGGTCATCCTCACCTACTGCCTGTGTATCTTTGGCACTTTCCTCACCCGCAGCGGCATCATCTCCTCGGTACATGCCTTCGCCAAGTCCAACGTGGGCCCTTTCTTCATGGTTTTCCTGGGGGTGGCCATTCTCGGTTCCGCGGTTCTGCTCATCAGCCGGCTGGGCGAATTGCGCGCCGAGTCGCGGCTGGAGTCCTTCATCTCCCGCGAAACCGCTTTCCTGTTGAACAACTGGATCCTGCTGGGCATCCTCTTTGCCGTCATGTGGGGCACCCTGTTCCCGGTGATCTCCGAAGCCTTCACGGATGAAAAAATCACCGTGGGGCCGCCCTTCTTCAACCAGGTCAACATCCCCATCGGCCTGGTGCTGCTCTTCCTCACCGGGGCCGGGCCGCTCTTCGCCTGGCGGCGTACCTCCACCGAAAGCCTCAGGCGCAACTTTGCCGTCCCCGTGGGAGTGGCGCTGCCGGTAATCGTCATCCTGCTGATCGCCGGAATCCGCGATGTCTACGCCCTGATCTCCCTGGGCCTGTGCGCCTTCGTCACCGCCTCCATCGGCCTCGAGTTCCACCGCGGGGCCGGAGCGCGCCGCCACAGCACCGGGGAGTCTTATCCGCAAGCCGTGTACCGGCTGCTCATCAAGAGCCGGCGGCGGTACGGCGGTTACCTGGTCCACCTGGCGATGGTGCTGCTCTTCGTGGGCTTCACCGGTCAGGCCTTCACCGTGGACAAGGAGTTTGTTCTCCAGCGCGGCGGAACGGCCCATGTCGGTGGCTATAACGTCAAATACGGGAACATCATCCAGACCCAGGATGCCAATATGTCGGTGACCGCCGCCAGCCTGGAGCTTTCGCGCGACGGCGAGTTCCTCAGCACCCTGCTGCCGGCCCGCAATTTCTACCAGACCCATGACCAGGCCACCACCGAGGTCTCCATCTACTCCAGCATCCGCGAGGACTTCTACATCATCCTGGTGGGCACTTCCGACGACGGCAGCGCCAAATTCCAGGCCTACGTCAATCCGCTGGTCAATTGGGTGTGGGCCGGTGGCATCCTCTTTGTGCTGGCCTCGCTCTGGTCCATGTGGCCCACGGCCCGCGAACGCCGGATGGCCGCCCTGGAGCGCGCCTCGATACAGGGTCCTGGTTTCCTCTTTGGCCCGGGGGCGGCTCCCACTCATGCCTAGAATCTCCTGCCCGCGCCGCGCCGCAGTATTGATGTGTTTGCTGCTGGTGGCGGTGTTCTTCCTGGCCCTTCCAGTACCCATCCGTGCCGCCACCCCCGAGGAGATCAAGGTGGTGGCCAAAGACCTGGTCTGCCTGTGCGGCTCCTGCAACCGCGAATCCTTGGCAACCTGCACCTGCGGCGAGTTCGCCGTTCCCCAGCGCGAGGTCATCGGGACGGCGCTCGACGCCGGCAAGAACCGGGACGAGATCGTTGCCGATTTCGTTTCCCGTTACGGCCAGATGGTGCTGGCTTCCCCGCCGCCCACAGGCTACCGACTCCTGGCCTGGATCGCTCCCATCACCGCGCTGATCCTGGGGGTTTTCCTGGTGCGGACGGTGCTGCTCAAGTGGCGCAAGGATCAGGTACAAACGCAGCCCGTATCTGCCGCCGCCGGCCCTCAGGAGTACAACCAGCGGCTCCAGCAGGAACTGAAAGACTTCGACGCCGAGTAAACTATGGAACTCCTCGTTCCCATCTTCTGCCTCTTGTTGCTGGTCAGCCTGGTTTTCTACGTCGGCTACCCCCTGGTGGGGGCAGCCACCCCTTTCGGGTTGCGGGAAGGCGAGCACCAGCGCCTGATCGAGCGCCGCGAACAATTGCTGGCGGCCATCAAGGAAATCGAGTTCGACCAGGCCATGGGCAAACTGCCCGAGGGTGAGTACCAGCATTTCCGCCGGCAGTTCGAGGCCGAGGCCATGGCGGTGCTCCACCAGTTGGATCTGCTCAAGGGCAGCGCCGGCCAGACTGGCGGAGGATTGGCCGCGCGGGTCGAGAAAGACATCCGGGCGCTGCGCCAAAAAGACAAGTCCCACTGTTCTTCCTGTGGTGCCCAGCGGCAGCCGGCCGACCACTTCTGCTCGCGGTGCGGGGCGCGTTTTGCGGAGGCTGGGACCGCGTGAAGAACCTTCTGCTCGCACTGCTGGCCCTCGCCTTATTGAGCACCCCCCATCGGTCCCACGCCGATACCGTGCAGGGATACGTGATCAACCCCGGTACCGGCGCCCGGGTGCCCAATATCAGTGTCGCTTTTTTGCTGTCGCAGGGTGGCCAGCTCAACGAGGTCTTGCGCAAAAACACCGATGGCGAGGGTCGCTTCTCGTTTTCCGGCCCCTTCATCACCGGCAGCCTCTCCGTTGTCCTGGTCGCCCACTACCAGGACATGCCTTTCCCGTCCTCGGAACTGCGGGTGGGGGGCCAGCAGGAGATCATCCTCGAGGTATATGATGCCGGTGGCTCCGCCGATCAGATCTCGATCAGCACCAACCAGCTCTTTCTGGTGCTGGGCGAGAACGGGATGGAGGTAACCCAGGCGGCCCAGATGGAAAACCGCGGCAGCCAGGCCTTCGCCGGTCGCGGCCAGGGGCATGAACGACAGGTGGCAGAGTTCTCTCTGCCCGACGGGGCCTTCAATCTCCAGAGCTTTTCGGGCCACCTGGACCAGACCACCGATACCCAGGCCTTTGATACCCAGCCCTTGCCTCCGGGCAATACCCAGATCGCCTTTTCCTTCCAGATCGATCCGGCCCAACTCGACGGCGAATACCGCCACCGCGTGCTCTATCCCACTGCCGCCCTCGAGGCTTTTGTGTTCCCCGCCACCCTGGCGCCCGAGCCTCCCTTTGCCGATCTAGGGGAGATTCCCATCCAGGGTAAGACCTATCGCCGGATGCGGGCCGAAAACCTTTCCGTGGGCCAGGAGTTGCATATCCCGGTGCCCACCCCGCGCGCCCTGGGTTGGATCCTCAAATGGGTGGCACTCGGGATGGCTGGCCTGGCCGTGGTCGCCGGTGCCCTGGTGGTGACCCGCCATCCAACTCCCGCCGCAGTACCCGCCGCCCCAGCCAAGCAAGACCGCAACACCCTCGAAGCACAGCGCCGGGCGGCACTACAAGAACTGGCCCAGCTCGACGACACCTACCAGAGCCGGCAGCACGATCCCCAGTACCGCACCCAAAGAGCCCGGCTCTTCGATCAGGCCCTCGCGCTCTACCGTCTCCTGGATGTCCAGGATGCACCCCGATGACCTCCTCTGCCTGGAGCAGGTCGAGAAGGACTTCGGCGATTTCACTGCCCTGGCCCAGGTCACGCTGCGCGTCAACCGGGGAGCTTTTGTGCTCCTGCTGGGCGCCAATGGGGCCGGGAAGAGCACCCTGCTGCGCCTGCTGGCAGGCCTGAGCAAACCCACCCGGGGACGGGTGCTGGTCGCCGGCGCCGAACCCCACCACGCGGCGGCATCCCGTGCTGCGGTCGGTCTGCTCTCGCACTCCACCCTGCTCTACGACGACCTGAGCGCCCTCGAAAATCTGAGCTTCTTCGCCCGGCTCTACGGCCTGCCCGATCCCGACACCCGGGTCGCCCAGGCCCTGGAGGCCGTGGGCCTGGCAGAGCGGCACCACCACCGGGTCCGCACCTTTTCGCGGGGCATGAAGCAACGCCTGGCCCTGGCCCGCGCTACCTTGCACAACCCGTCAGTATTGCTGTTCGACGAACCCTACACCGGTCTCGACCAGCGCGCCGCCGCCGCCTTGAGCCACCAACTGCGCCAACTCAAGGAGCAGGGACGCACCAGCGTTTTGGTCACCCACAACCTCGAAGAAGCCGTACACCTGGCCGATCGCCTGGTCATCCTGCGCCGCGGCCGCGTCGGCTACGACGCCCCGTGGGCGGGCGGCAGCATCGAGGATCTCGGAAAACTCTATGAGCAGCACCTCGGATAGGCTGCCGCCGCAGGTGGCTCTCGGGGAAGAACGCGGCTTCTGGGGCGCCGCGATGGCCATTCTGCGCAAGGATTTGCTGGCCGAATGGCGCACCAAGGAACGCCTCAGCACCATGGTGTTTTTTGTGTTGCTGACCCTGCTGGTTTTCAATTTCTCTTTTGAGTTGGGCGGCTCGGCCCTGCATCAGATCGGTCCAGGCGTCTTGTGGTCTGCCTTTGTGTTCGCCAGTCTCTTCGGCCTGCACCGCACCTTCGCCGCCGAGCAGGAGAACAACTGCATCGATGCCCTGCTGGTGGCGCCGATCAACCGCGGCGCCCTGTACCTGGGCAAGATGGTGGGCAACCTGCTCTTCCTGTTGATGGTCGAACTGCTGACCCTGCCTTTCTTCGCGCTCTTCTTCAACCTTTCGCTGCAGACCTACCTGCTGCCCCTGCTGGGCGTCTTTGCCCTGGGGGCGGGCTGTCTGTCGGCGGTGGGCACCCTCTTTGCGGCGATGTGCGGCAACCTCCGGCTGCGCGAGTTGCTCCTGCCCCTGCTGCTCTTGCCCATGGTCGCCCCGGTGATTATTTCTTGTGTGGGCACCACCTCCATGATCTTTCAGGAGCGCAACCCCGAGGAATACCTGCCCTACCTGCGCATCCTGGGCGTCTACTGTGTGGTGTTCTCCACCCTGTCTCTGATCCTGTTCGACCACGTCGTCGAGGAGTGAATTCCCCTATGCTTGATCGGCTCTCCGGGCTTTTGGCCGGCCTCGTTTTTGTCAGTATGATGCTGGCTCTTTACATGGTGTTCATGGTCGTGCCTACCGAGAACCAGATGGGCGTGGTCCAGCGCATCTTCTATTTCCATGTGCCCTCGGCCATCACGGCTTTCCTGGCCTTCTTCATCGTCTTTGTCGCCAGCATCCAGTACCTGCGCACCCAGCAGGAACGCTGGGACCAGTTGGCCCAATGCGCCGCCGAATTGGGCGTGGCCTTCTCGCTGATCGTCCTGATCACCGGACCCATCTGGGCCAAGCCGATCTGGGGCGCCTGGTGGCGCTGGGAGCCTCGCCTCACCTCCATGCTGATCATGTTCACCATGTACACCGCCTACCTGATGGTGCGCGCTTACGGAACCCATCCGCTGCAGACCCGGCGCTTCGCCGCAGTTTTGGGGATCATCGGGTTCGTCAACGTGCCGCTGGTTCACTATTCGATCAAGCTGTGGGCTCCCGAACAACAGCTCCATCCCCAGCAGGTCTCCCTGGTGGATCCCCGGATGTTCTACACCAAGCTCGCTTCCTATGTGGCCATTTTCAGCTTCTTCTTTTTCCTGCTGCAGTGGCGTTTCCAAATCGAAAAAGGGGCCCGCCTGCTGGCCCAGCTGCGCCGGCAGGCCGAAGCGCTCCTCCCCGACGATAGGAGATAGACGTGGATACCTTCCCCAATTTGTTCGCCGGCTATGCGGCCATCTGGATCATCTTTTTTGGTTTTGTCTGGCGTTTGCAGAGCCGACAGAAGCAACAATTGCAGGAGATCGCCCTGCTGCAACAGAAGCTTGCTGCCGTCCAGCAGGAGCGCCCATCCTGAGCTTCGTTCCGGGCGCCCCACCCAAGGGCGCCTCTGCTGGTTGACACTGCCTTCCACACCATGTTATATTTCCTCAAGATTTTCACCTCAGGCAGCCTCAACCCCGATAGTGGCTATGGTCGAAATGGTGGTGGGCGGGGTATATCTCAACGCCCAATCCTACCCTCGCCTCTTGCTCAGACAAAAAGAGGGGGACACCTGTCTCCAGATCGTCATTGGCCCTTTTGAGGCCATCGCGATCTCTATGGCGCACAACAACCAGAAGCCGCTACGCCCCATTAGTTACGATCTGGCCTGTGCCCTGTTGGCAGAAATAGAAGCCCGGGTGCTCAAGATCGAGATCGCCGATTTACACGAAGGCACCTTTTACGCCGAAGTCCATCTAGAAAGCCGCGACGGCAGCGTTGTTTCGCTCGATTCGCGCCCCAGCGACGCTATTGCTCTGGCGCTGCGCACCGGTGCTCCAATCTATGCAGCGCCGGCGGTCCTGGCAGAAGCAGGTCGGCCCTGGTCTGCCGAAGATCTTCCCCAAGCCCTTCAGCTCCCGGCTGCCGAAGAAGAAGATGCGACCGAGGAGTTACCCCAGCCTCCGGTCCTCTCATCGGCGGAATCCCTCAGCCACGTGGAACTGCTCAAGAAACGCCTCGGCCAGGCCATTGCCGAGGAGGCCTACGAAGAGGCCGCGCGCCTGCGCGACCAGATCGCCGGTATCGAGCAGCAGGCCGCCACCTGAGTTCCCTCCTCCTTGCAACGCTGCGGTATCCTTTGAGGTAAGATGGTTATGGACGACGGGTCTGTGGTGGAAATGTCTGTGGTCAAGGTCAGCCCATACTTGAAAATAGAGCGCCCCTTGCTCTGGCTCTGCGAAAAAACCACCTCGCGTCCGCGCTTGTTGCCCATCGCCATCGGCCAATTCGAAGCAGCGGCCATCCAGATGCAGCTAGACCAGGACGAACCGCTGCGCCCCATCTCTTACGACCTGCTCACCTCCATCCTCAACCACCTGTCGGTACCGGTTCGCCGGGTGCTGATCCATTCGGCCCGCAAACAGATCTATTACGCCCGGATTACCATCGAAAAAGAGGGGCAACTGCGCGAGTTGGACTCGCGCCCCAGCGACGCCATCGCCCTGGCGCTGCGCACGGGCGCGCCCATCTATGTTACCAGGGAACTGCTCGATCTGGTGGGTTACGAAATTGAGGAGGGAGAAACACAGGTTGAACAGGCCATCGCCCGCTTCAGCGAGCTCGAGCCGCAGTTGGTCACCGCCAAGAAAAAAGGGATTGCCTCAGCAAAAGGTGTCGTCCGAGAGCGACCAACCGATTCCACCCCGCTGGTCGCCGAGCCGGTTGATCCCGCCACCCCAGCCGATCTGCTCAGCCAGTTACAGGCCAAGCTCGAGCAGGCGGTTATTTGCGAGGAGTACGAGGAAGCCGCCAAACTGCGCGACGAGATCGAGCTGCTGGTGAACCGCACCAAATCCTGATCGCCAGCCGGGCGGCCCAGTGCCGCGAGGCTGTCCCCACTTCTCCCATCCCGCCCCTGCTTATGCGCTTCAGGCTTCCGAACCCTCTTGCTGCACCGTGGTGCGTACTCTTGGGCCTGCTCATCGCCCTCGCCGCCTGCAACAGGGAGGATGCGGCCTATGCCACCCCCTCGGCCACCTTCAGGACTTACAAAAAAGCCCTTGTCGCCGGCGACCTGGATCTGCTCTGGTCGTGTCTGAGCACCAGCTACAGGAACACCGTCTATAAAGGCGACCGTGCGGCCTTAACCAAAGCATGGCAGGAACACCCCGAACAGCTCCAGACGGTCTTGCGCCAGGAAATCACCCAAGAGAAGCCGATCAATAACCGCATCGGCTATCTGCTCTTCGATCCCGCCACCCTCAGTTCCCCACAGGCCTCGCCCTTCTTCTACTTCATCCGCGAACCCGAGGGCTGGAAGATAACCACCCACTTGGACAGCCTGTTCCACCAAGAACTGGAACAGGCCATCGCCAAGGGCGAATTCAAGCTGCCCATCGACTGAGGATTTCCCTCGATCCGCAATTCCTAGAAAGCCGTCAGGTGAACCTGAGCCTGAGCATGTAGCCCAGAATAGGCGCGCTCGGGCAGTTGCTCCCGCAGTGGCGGGGTGCGGCTGGGTGCCGACCGCCAGGAGTACTCCTGGTACAGGGTATCCCAGGAGGCAAACTCCGGTGCTTCCAGCTGATCCTGGGGGTCGGGCCACAGCAGAATGAGCAACGCCATCCCCAGGGCCAGCCCCCAGGTGAAGGTGCGCCAGCGGCGCCCCTGTCTTTTCGCCTGACGTTCCTGAACCTGAGACCAGAGTCCTAGCCTGAAGCTCGCCGAAGGACCGCTATGGGCCAATTGGCCCAGTTGCTTGCAGACCTGCCGCACCCCGTGTACCATCGCCTGGCACGCCGGACACTGCAGGGTATGCAGTTCCATTTTCTCGGCCTGTTCCAGGCTGGTTTCACCTTCTATGTAGTCCGACAGGTACTCTTCAAACTCTTCACACCTCAATGCGATAATTACCTCCTCGGTATGGTGGTAATCGGGCCGTGATCGACCAGAGGGTAGACTATCGCTCCCCGCTGGAAGTTCCCAGCTTAAGAACTTGAAAAACCAACCGATATAAACACCATGAAACCCTCCCTGCCTTCACCTGATCGCCTGTCATTGCGGCGCAGCTTCCACCGGCTTTTCCCGATGTTACTGGGCGCCTGGCTGGCTCTCGTTGCTGCCGGCTGTGCCGTACGCACCTTCCCACCCATCAAATACGTGCCCCTGCTGGGGAAAGAGAAGGAGGTCCCCACCACGGCGGTACTGGTAAAAGCGCTGGGAGATCGGGATTTGAATCTGCGCGCCCAGGCCGTCCAGGTACTTGGCGTCCTCAGCCAGAGCAGAAACAAGAAACTCAAACGCGAGGTGGCCAAGGCCCTGGGGGTTGCACTCAGAGACCTCGACCCGGGCATTCGCCTGCAGGCAGTCGAGTTATTGGGGAAGATGGAAGACAAGTACGCCAACCGATACCTGATGAGTGCGTTGAAGGACAGCAACCCCTTCATCCGCGACCAGGTGGTAAAGATGCTTTCGGCCCGCGAGGTTCCCAGGATACAGGCCGAACAGCAAGCCCTGGCAGAAGCACAGGCCCGGGCTCAGGCCCAAGCCCAAGCGCAGGCGCAAGCACAGGCGGCCCAGGAAGAGGGCCAGGCCCAGACCCCCTGATCCCCGCCGCGACGCCCTTATTCGCCGATTTCTAGTCCCATGGCGTCGAGCATGCTGATCAATCCCTTCCACTGCTTGTCGGACATGGACTCGACCAGGGTCAGCAGCGCCAGGATATTCCGCTTGCCCTTGAGGCGATAGCAGCGAATCAACAGATCGCGCCAAGCCTCCTCAGCCATGATCTTGCGGATATCGGTGTTGGTGAGGGCCTCGAGGATCTGTGGATCGATGGTATCCTCGGCATCGAGCAGGCGCTGGACCACCGGATCGTTCAACACCAAGCGCATCTTGCGGAACAAGCCAATGGCCTCGTCGGAACCGGTCAATTCGACCCGCGCCTCATAGGCTGCGAGCAATACCTGGGTCAAATCGAGTTCGAGGACTTCGGCAAACTTCTTGCAGATTTCGTCGGAGGGGATCTTATCCCCTTTCTCGATCTGTCCGATATAGGTGTTCCAGATACCCTTAGGACGGCCCGGGGTAAGGATCTGCTCCCCTAGTTGGCGCTGGCTGAGCCGCTTCTTGATCCGGGCATCCCGAATCAGATCTGCGAAGCGCATCTCATTGCCTGATCTATCGTTTTTCCTCACCGCAGCCATGCAGGGTAATTTAGGCCAAAAACAAAGGGCCGCAAGCAGAAACTACATACACACACTTGAGAGTGTATGCGAAAGGGCTTTTATTTACCCCTTATCAAAATTGCCTTGACAACACACATCAGTGTGTGTAAATTATCCATAGTTGAGCGGAGAAAAAGATCCGCTCTGATCCACGCTCACCTGCGAGCGTGGACCCCGGTCGCCTAAAAAAAGGATTGAGTGTGGCGATCCGTTGAGCGTGTAGATCATTCATACTGCGGAGCTCGATCCCCCCTTTTCGAGTTTCTAAGATCTTCAGCAATTACCTCCCCACACCGCCTCGTTTGAAGATCTTAGCTGCGGGCTTGTGATCCCACCCTTCGGTCGCCACACTCCTTGATTTTCTCCGCCGCGCAGCTCATCTTTGGGCTGCGCGTTTTTTGTTTCCATCTCTTTCCTGCTCTGCCCCCGGAAGCTCATGCACATCTGTATGGTGGTGTTCGGCGATCTGCGCTTCGATTACCGGGTCTTCCGCGAAGCCCAGTGCCTGAGCCAGGCGGGACATCGGGTTTCCATCGTCTCTTCGTCCTTCGACCCCTCGCCTTTGCAGGGCTGGGAGAGCATCGACCTCCACCTGATTCCCATCGACCGCTCTCGCTCGCTGCGCATCCTCTATCCAGCTTTCTGGCGACAGGCACGGCCCTTGTTGCTGGCGATGCACGCTGATGTGTACCATGCCCACGATCTGGATGCGCTGTGGCCGGCCGCCACTGCTGCCCAACAGCGCGATGTGCCGTTGGTCTACGATTCCCACGAATTCTGGATCGAGCAGTCTTCCCTGGTCGACCGGCCCCTGATTCGACACTTCTGGGCGCTGCTGGAACGGCGGCTCATCCGGCAGGTCCACCGCACCATCACGGTGGGCACTTCCATCGCTCAGTCGCTGCAGGAACGGTACGGGTTGGACCAGGTGACCGTGGTGCGCAACCTGCCCCTCTACCGCTCACCCGTGGAAAGCAACCGCATCCGCAGCGAACTAGGGCTGGCGGCCGGCCGGCCGGTGGTGCTGTATCAAGGGGGATTCCTTACCGACAACGGTCTGGCCGAACAGATCGAGGCCCTTGCCGGCCTGGACGAAGATCTGGCCTTGGTTCTGATCGGCGACGGACCTAGGGAAGGGGCTCTCAAGGAGCTGGTACGGCGCCAAAACCTCGAAGGCCGGGTCTACTTTATCCCCCGGGTCCCCTTTGCCGAGCTGCATTCTTATACCTGCTCCGCGGATCTGGGGTTGTGTCTGATCAAAGGCACGGGCAAGAGTTTTTATTATTCCCTGCCCAATAAACTCTTCGAGTACCTGATGGCAGGCCTACCGGTGCTGGCCAGCAACTTTCCCGATATGCGAGCCGTGGTCGAAGAGTCTGGCGCTGGTCTGGTGGCTGATCCCCAGGATCTGCGGGATATCCGCGAAAAGGTGCAGCGCTTCTTTGCTGATCCATCCCGCCTTCAGACCTACCGCCAGGCAGCGCTGGCCGCGGCGCAGCATTATAACTGGGAACAGGAAGCTCCCAGGCTGCTCTCCCTTTACGCCAGTCTCTGATCCTGTCGATGGACTCCCCCCTCTCCATCAGTGTCATCATCCCCACCTACAATGAACCCGAACGCCTATTGGCAGCCGTACAGAGCCTGGCCGTCCAGGAGTATCCGGCCTCGTCTCTGGAGATCATTGTAGTCGACGATGCGTCGCAGCTCTTCAACCCCGACCAGTACCCCCGGGCTGCGGGCCCTTTTCCCCTGCGCCTCATCCGCCATTCGACCAATCAGGGGCGGGCCCGGGCCCGCAACACCGGTATACGGGCGGCCTGTGGCCAGGTCGTGGTTTTCCTCGATAGCGATATGACGGTAGAACCTGGATTCCTGCGCGCTCACGCCCAGGTTCACCAACAGGCCAACACGGTGGCCATCGGCCATATCCGCTTCGGGCCGCAGGTCCCTGCCGACTGTCTGACCCAGTATCTCGACAGCCGGGGGGTGCACCGCCTCCGCGAAACAGAGGCGGTGCCTTTCAAGTGTTTTGTCACCGGCAACTCCTCGGTCCGGCGGGATCAGCTCCTGCGAGTGGGCCTCTTCGATGAGGACTTCAACACCTACGGAGGTGAGGACCTCGAATTGGGCTACCGCCTGCATCTGGATGGGGCGACCTTCCGCTTCGCCAGCCTGGCCCGCTCCCTGCACCACCACCTGCGGCCTTTTCGCCAGCACTGCCAACTCATGTATACCTACGGTGAGCGCTCCCTGCCGGTACTCTTGCGCAAACGCCCCGAGTTGGCGCCGCTGCTCCGACTCGATGTTTTTTATGGACCCTTTTTCTCGCTCAGGCGTCTGTTCTTCCGACTGGCACTCCTGCCTTTTTTCTACTATCCGGTATACTGGGCGGTGGCGGCTTCGCTGCGATGGTACGTTCCGGCACTCTTTTTCGACTACCTGTGGTGGTACAACCGCACCCGCGCCTACCTGAGGGCCCTCAGGCATCGGCTCCCGCCAGAGTCCATCCCGAGTTGACGCCAACCTCGACTCCGGTCTATCTTCCCCTGCAGATCACCAGTTCGATGAGATCTATCAGAAAACCCTGCCCTTGCCGGCTGCCGGCCAGCCGCTTACCTGTATGAGCTGCCACAACGGTCAGTTGCACTTTCTGGCCCCGGAGGCCGAACACCACCACTGAACCACGGACGCTCTTAACGGCAGAGGCCCTCTCCGCATTTGAGCGGAGAGGGCCTCTTGGTTACTGCTGAATATATGTATCCGTCGCTGAGAAAGATCCTTTACCTGGCCCTGGGCACGGCAGTGTTGTCCCAGTTGCTCTTGTTTCCGGTGTTTGCGCAGCGCTTTTCGCCGCAGCTCAGTCTCATCGCCACCGAGTTATCGGTGTTGTGGCTGGTCATCCTGTTCGTGCGGTGGCAGCCGGGGGCCGCTGAGGAGTTGCTCCTGCTGAACGCCACGCCGCTGCGCGCCCTGATCCTGACCATCCCCCTGGCCCTCAGCGGCAGCCTGCTCATCAGCCAATTCGATCTGCACTGGGGACGCTTCCTCAGTACCCTGGGCTATGCCCTGCCTCTGCATATCCAGCGCAACCTCATCGAGGTCCAACTTGCCGGTGACCTGGCGGCCCTGCTCTTCGGGTTAGTCGCCGTGGTGCTGAGCCCAGGCATCGCTGAGGAATTGCTCTTCCGCGGCCTGGTGTTCGCCGGCCTGTATGTACACCGGGGTCCGCGGCTGGCCGTCGCAGGTGCAGGGCTGTTCTTCGCCCTGGTCCACTTCAATCCCTGGCAACTACCCGCGCTGATCCTGTTGGGGGTTTTGCTCGGGATGCTGGTCTACTGGACCCACAGTATCTACCCGGCGATCCTCGCCCACATGCTCAACAATGCCCTCTCCTTCGCCGGCCTGAACCTGAAGGTGTACTGGGGCCTCGAGGCCTTGGCCGCAGACCGCTTCTACTCTCCGCCGCTAGTGCTGGCGCTGCTGCTGGTTTTTGCGGCGTCCGCACTGCGGCTGCGGCGGATACCCCCCATCATGCCACTGCCCCCAAAAGCCCGGTCCGCAACGTCCTTGTTTACCTGAGCGCCTCTTCGACCCGCTCGCCGATCTCGGCCGGGCTCTCACAGACGCGAATGCCCGCCTTTTTCAGCGCCTTCATCTTTTCGTCGGCAGTACCCTTGCCGCCGGCAATGATCGCCCCGGCGTGCCCCATGCGGCGGCCCGGAGGGGCGGTGCGGCCGGCGATGAAACCGATCACCGGCTTGTCGTAGAAGCGCCGGATATAAGCGGCCGCCTCTTCCTCGTCACTGCCGCCAATCTCGCCGATCAGCACCACGGCGTCGGTGTTGTCGTCCTTCTTGAACAACTTGATGGCATCGAGGAAACGGGTGCCAATGATGGGGTCCCCGCCGATGCCGATGCAGGTCGACTGGCCGATGCCGCGTTCGCTCAGCTGGCCCACCGCCTCATAGGTCAGCGTGCCACTGCGCGAGATCACCCCGACCCGGCCAGGCCGATGGATGAAACCCGGCATGATCCCCAGCTTGGACTTACCCGGCGAGATGATGCCCGGACAGTTGGGCCCGATCAAGCGGGTGGAACGCGACTGGAGGTACTGGTGGACCTTGACCATGTCCGCCACCGGAATACCCTCGGAGATACATACCACCAACTCGAGGCCGGCATCGGCTGCCTCCATGATCGAGTCGGCGGCGAAGGCCGGCGGTACGAAGATGATGGAAACCGTCGCCCCGGTCTGCGCCACTGCCTCGCGGACAGTGTTGAAAACCGGCACTCCGTCCACCTCCTGCCCGCCCTTGAGCGGCGTCACTCCACCGACGATGCGGGTGCCATACTCCTTCATCTGTTGGGCATGGAAGGAACCTTCCTTACCCGTGAGGCCCTGAACCAAAATCTTGGTATTCTCGTCTATCAACACACTCATGGTTGCTCCCTCACGCTGATTGCCGGCTGGCTGCCACAACCTTCTCGGCAGCGTCCTTGAGTCCCTTGCCCACGGCAAAATTCAACCCGGATGTCTCCAACATCTGTGCCGCCAGTTCGGCATTGGTGCCCGCTAAGCGCACCACCACCGGCACCTTCACCTCGAGGTTCTTGCGCGCCTGGATCACCCCTTCGGCCACCCGGTCGCAGCGGACGATTCCCCCGAAGATATTGATCAGGATCGCCTTGACGCTCGGATCGGAAAGGAGGATGCGGAAACCGTTCTCCACGGTTTCGGCGTTGGCGCCTCCGCCCACGTCGAGGAAGTTCGCCGGTTCCCCCCCAGCCAGCTTGATGATGTCCATGGTCGCCATGGCCAGGCCGGCTCCGTTGACCATACAGCCGATATTGCCGTTGAGCTTGATGTAGTTCAGCCGGTATTTGGACGCCTCGATCTCGAGTTCCTCTTCCTCATCCGTATCGCGCAAGGCAAGCAGGTCGGGATGGCGGAAGAGCGCGTTGTCGTCGAAGTTGATTTTGGCATCGAGGGCCATGATCTCACCCTGGCGGGTGAGCACCAGCGGGATGATCTCGGCCAGCGAACAATCGGTGGCCACATAGGCCTTGTAGAGATTGAGGATCAGGTTGGCCGCCTGGCGCACGGCCTTGTCCTCGAGGCCCAGGCCAAAGGCCAGGCGCGTGGCCTGGAAGGGCTGCAGACCCACACCGGGATCCACTGCCTCCTTCAGGATTTTTCCAGGGCTGCGTGCGGCGACCTCCTCGATCTCCACCCCGCCCTCCTGGCTGGCCATGACCACCAGTTTGCCCTGAGCCCGGTCGAGGGTGATCCCCAGATACAATTCGCGGGCAACCTCACTGGCGGCCTCGACCCATACCTGCTTTACCTTTTGTCCCTCGGGACCCGTCTGGTGCGTAATCAGATTCATGCCGATGATCTGCGCCGCCAGCTGGCCGGCCTCCTGCGGATTGGCGGCGAGTTTGATGCCACCCCCTTTGCCGCGTCCGCCGGCGTGGATCTGGGCCTTGATCACCACCCTTCCCCCCAGCTCCCGGGCGATATTTTCGGCTTCTTCTGCAGTCCTGGCCACCCCGCCCTTGGGGACAGCTACCTGATAGGACCGCAGCAGCTCCTTTGCTTGGTACTCGTGGATCTTCATACGCCCTTCCTGTATGCAAAATACAAATGGCCACCTGCTGGAAGCGTGGCCATAGTGTATTGAGAAGAGAACGTTTTCCGGCCCTCAGGCAGTGTAGACGCTCACCTGCTTGCGGTTTCGGCCCTTGACCTCGTACTTGACCGTGCCGTCGACGATGGCAAAGAGGGTGTCGTCCCCCCCTTTGCGCACATTGGTGCCCGGATGGATGCGCGTGCCGCGCTGGCGGATCAGAATACTGCCGGCGGTCACGTGTTGGCCACCATAGCGTTTCACCCCCAGACGCTGGGAGTTGCTGTCGCGACCGTTTCTGGAACTACCTACGCCTTTTTTATGCGCCATGTTTTCTGCTCCTGTAAATGCTGCCCGTCAATTGGCCAACAGGATGTCTTCGATTTTCAGCTCGGTATAGTACTGCCGATGTCCCTTGCGGCGCCGGTAATTCTTGCGGCGGCGCATCTTGTAGATCTCGATCTTCTCGTCGCGCCCGTGGCCCACGACGGTGGCCTCGACAGCGGCACCGGCCACTAGCGGTTGCCCGATCTGAGTATTGCCCTCTTCGGTGATCAGCATTACTTCAGCAAAGCGGTGGCGGGAACCTTCGGCCAGTTCCAGCTTGGGAACCATGACCTTGCGCCCTTTTTCGGCCCGTATCTGCTGTCCGGCAATCTTTACAATAGCGTACATGTTCTTCTCCGGAGTGACCTGCTCTCAGGAATGGATGAAACGAAGAAGAAAAAAATAAGCGCTGTCGCCCGTCCTGTCAAATAATGTTGAAGGTGCCGGTGAGGTCAGCCGCACTCTTCGCCGAGAGGAAGCGGTACTCCTGCGGTTTGAGGCTGGGATCGGTCCGCAGTTCGAGCCGGGCCTTGGTGGCTTTGCGCAGGGCCTTGATGCGGCCCTCCTTGTCCTCCATCATGTAGCCGGCAACCTCCGGATTGACCTTCAGCACCAGCTTTCGCTCCCCGCTAGCAGCGTACGAGCGCTGGAGCCAGCGCTCGATCTTGGTCAAGGTGGTATCGGGCCCCATGACCCGGCCCGTGCCGTCGCAGGTGGGGCAGGGCTCGCTATGGGTGTGCAGGAGGTTGGGGCGCACCCGCTGGCGGGTCATCTCCACCAGGCCGAACTCGCTGATCTGGGGACTGATCGAGACCTTGGCCCGGTCCTTTTTCATCTCGTCGATTAGGCGTTCAATCACCTTGCGGCGGTTCTTCTCCTCGTGCATATCGATGAAGTCGATGACGATGATGCCGCCGATGTCGCGCAAGCGCAACTGACGGGCGATCTGGCTCACTGCCTCGAGGTTGGTATTGAGGTTGTTCTCCTCCTGATCGCGGGTACCAACACTGCGGGCCGAGTTCACGTCGATGAAAGTGCCGGCCTCGGCGTGGTCGATGACCAGGCCGCCGCCTTTGCGCATCCACACGACGCGGTCGTTCAGCTTTTCGATCTCCTGCTCGATCTTGAAGGCATCGAAGATAGGTCGACGGTCGCGGTAGTACTCGATGCGCTTCTTCAGTTCCGGCGAGACCGCCCGCACATATTCCAGGATTTCCTGGTACCGGCCCTTGGAGTCGGCCACCACCCGCTCGACGTTTTCATTGAACAGATCGCGGATGACACTCGAGGTCATGCCCATTTCCTTGTGCACCAGCGCCGGCGGCGGCAGTTTCTTGCTTTTCCGCACCATCCGCTCATAGGTCTTTTGCAGATTCTTGATATCACGGCGGAATTCGCGTTCGCTTTTTTTGCGGCCCTCGGTGCGGATGATCACCGCGTAGCCTTCGGGCCGCAGGTCGTTGACCATGTCGCGCAGGCGGCGTCGCTCCTGCAGACTCGAGATCTTCCGCGACACCCCGACCCACTCCCCCCCACCCGGCACCAGTACCACGAAACGGCCGGGCAGCGAGATCTGGGTGGTCACGCGCGCGCCCTTGGTGCTGATGGGCTCCTTGGTGATCTGGACCAACAACTCTTGGCCTTTGCTCAGGATATCCTGGATCAGCGGATAACTCCGCGACCGGCGGTGACCACGACCACCGCCGCCCCCGCCGCCTTCTTCGTACTCGGCCGAATCGGCCTCCATCATGTCGCGGACCTGGAGGAATGCCGTGCGTTCCAGACCCATCTCGATGAAGGCGGCCTGCAGGCTGGGCAGCACCGCGTTTACTGTTCCTTTATATATGTCGCCAACCATGCGTTCGTTTTCCGGGCGCTCGATCCAGATCTCGGCGAGTTGCCCATCCTCGATGATGGCGATTCTTGACTCGTGGATGCCTTCGTTTATATAAATTTCTGTTTTCATTAGATATATCCTGCTATTTCCCTTTTTGTTCCTTAGAGCTGGCCACAACCAGATACTGGCTGTAGCGCTGTGGCTCTTTCAGCAATGCGATTGCCTGATTTACCTGAACGTCGCTCTCCAGCTCTGCGATCAGGCTGGCTTTTTTGCCCTGCAACCTCAGGATTAGGTCCCGCCTGATGGCTTCCCTGATATAGGGTTCCGTGACAGGATTGATGATTCCCTTGCTTTTTTCCGCCGCCAATGCCTGTTCCAGGCGGTCGATATCGGCCATGGTTTCGGGATTCCAGTTGAGCTCATCACCCAGCCGGCGCAGTTCGGCGACTCGCTTTTTGGCGATCCCCTCACTGATGGTGGAGTCGCGGGTGGCGCTACGGGATCGCACGAAGGTTTCAAAAGCGGCCAACATCGGCGCATCGACCTCGGGGGCCATCTTGAGGGTACTCATGGCCGTATCCTGACCGACGTATTCGATGGCGAAGTCGAAAAACAGGCGCTCCTTTTGGAGCTCCCGGACCACAGAAGGCAGCGCCGGGGGTTCGCTGACCAGATCTGGGGTTATGCCCCCCCCACCGTAGACTGGCCGCCCTTTGCGCGTGTGGTAGACCTCTGCCTCGGCCTTCCGGGATGCCGCGGTATCGCCTCTTGGGTCGCCATCTGGCCGAACCGGTTTCACTTGCGCAGCATCGGCAACATACTTCCGCGGTTGTCCCACCAGGCTGGCCAGAGGTTCCGCCAGGATCTGGGCAACTACGGAATCCTCAAGGTCAAACCGGCTTTTGAGTTCGCCGGCAGCCTGTAGCGCGTCCGCCGATTTCATCAGGATTTCGAGTACTCCTGCGACGGGCAACTCCACCTCACCGAATGGAACCTTGAGCAGGAGGTTTCGGTCCGAGCTGTGGCTTAGCCGGTGGATACAGCGCCCGCTGGGTGTATAGTACAGGGCCGTGGTCAGTTTCAGGGCCGACTCGTCGGCTTCGTGCAGATCGAAAATGGTCTGCACGGATCCCTTGCCGAATGAGGTCGTGCCGAGGATCACCCCACGGTCATTGTCCTGTATGGCCCCGGCGACAATCTCAGCGGCACTGGCGCTGCCCTCGTCGATCAAAACGATCAGGGGCAGAACCTCGCTGATCGAGTGGCCGCTGGCGGTCTTTTTCTCCTCCTTCTTGTTGTCGCGCTCCTTGATGGTTACCACCGGCGCCCCCTTTGGCAACACCAGTTCGGCAACACCTACGGCCTGACTCAACAGACCCCCCGGATTTCCGCGCAGATCGAGGATGACTCCTTGAGCGCCTGCCTCTTTCAGTTTTCTGAGGGATTCGGCCACCTCGTCGGCGGTATCCTCGGAAAAACGCGTCTGTTTCATACTGATATAGCCGATGTCACCGGCCAGGAGTTCGGTGAGGGTGACGCTGCGGATTTTGATGATTTCGCGGTCGAGGGACTGCACCCAATCCTCGTGGCCGTAACGGTGGACCTTCAGTTGGACCCGGGAACCGGGCTCCCCCCGCAACATGGCGACGATGTCGTCGAGTGAGCTGCCCTTGGTGCTTTTGCCGTCGATTTCAACTAGTTGGTCCCCGGGCAGCAGCCCTGCACGCTCAGCAGGGGTTTCTTCGATTGGGACGATGATAACGGGGAACCCGTCCTTGATGCCGACGGTGATGCCCAGGCCGGCGAACTTTCCGGTGGTATCCTGCCGCAGCTGGCGCAGACCCTCCTGATCGAAGAACTGACTGTACGGGTCGAGATCCTTGATCATGCCCTCGATAGCTGAACGCATGACCTTGGTCTGGTCGAGGTGGGTATAGTAGTTCTCGAGGATGTGCAGGTAGACGTCGCCGAAACGATCCCAACTTGCGTTGACTTCGGCGTACGGATCGTTTTCTGCCCCCCAAGTCGGCCACGGCAGCGCCAGGGCTCCGGCGAGCAGTAGGGATAACATCAATCTTTTCATCTTGTTCCTTGGTTTTTCGTCGGCGCCTTTGGGGTTGGCGACGGGAATTCGGGCCACCGTTCCCTCAGACCGTTCCAGATTTCGGTCGCGACCTCGTTTGGGTTGCGGCTTCCGTCGACCGCCATGGCCTTGTCCGGGTTCAGTTTGGCGAGTTCCTGGTACCCGTTGGCGACACGCGCCTGGAAATCGTCGCCCGCCAGTTCCAGCCGATCGGGTACCTGTCCCCGCTTGGCCCGCCGGGTCCGGGCTAGAGCCAGCGGCACCTGGAGGTAAACGGTCAGGTCAGGTTCGCAACCGTCCTCCGCGATTTTTGTCACCTGGGCGATGAGCGCCAGATCCAGTCCCCGGCCGTATCCCTGGTAGGCCCAGGTGGAGGCCGTGAATCGGTCACAGATCACGTGGGCGCCCTGCATCAGCGCGGGCCGGATCTTTTCGCTGACGTGTTGGGCCCGGCTCGCCGCGTAGAGGAGAAGTTCGGTGAGGTCGGCTATTCCGGTGGACTTGGGGTCTAGCACCAATGCCCGGATGGCTTCGGCCAGCGGGGTACCCCCGGGCTCGCGGGTCTGGGCAACAGGATGGCCTAGTGTGGCAAGCTTTTCGGTGAGCACCTGGCACTGGGTTGTGGTCCCAGAGCCGTCGATGCCCTCGAAAACGATGAACAGCCCTTTGTGCAAGGTAGACCTGGTTCGGAGGATTTTGTGGGTGGCGTGAATCTGGGGCAACTACGACTGCATGGTGGCGGGAGGAGATGAGGTGGTTTTCATCTTGTTGCGGATATGGGCGAGGCGTTCGATTACGGTGAAGTTGGTGGTAACGGCCAGAATCACCAAGACCAGCAACAGGCCTTCGTGCCCATATAGTCCTCCCAAGGCCAGGGCGACCAGGCGTTCGGGCCGCTGCATGAATCCGACCTTGCAGTCCTCACCGAGCCCTTCGGCCCGGGCGCGTACGTAACTGACCATCAACGAACCGGAGAGGGCGAAAAAAAGCACCGCAGAGGAGAGCCATTCGGCTTTGCCGATCAGGTACGCTCCGATGCCGAAATAGAGGAAGATTTCGGAATAACGGTCGGTGGTTGAATCGAGTAACGCGCCGAATTTTGTCTCGCTGCGCCCTTCCCGCGCGACCTGCCCGTCCAGGATATCGCACACTCCAGCCAAGAGCATGATCCCGGCACCTAGCTTCAGGTGTCCCTTGGCGAAAGCTGCGGTGGCGAAAAGGTTGGTCAACAACCCGAGCAAGGTGAGCCAATCCGGGCGAAAACCCAGCCGGATGAAAAACCGGGCGAGGGGCCGGAGGATCGCATTGACCCAGATCTTTAGGTACTTATCGAGCACCGCAGGGTTCCTTGTTCGGGATGCGAAATCGAGTGTTCTTCTGGACTAATATAGAATATACTGAACGCCATGCACAGGGCAAGTTATATGATTTTGGTTATTCACATTGTCCGGGATTTTTCCACATTCGACCCGTTTTTTGGGGGTTGTAATATCCTTCGCTAAACTGTGTTTTTTCATAGACCAAGGCACAATCGCGTGAGGTTATCCACCTTTGCACATGACCTGTGGATAACTGGTGTGGACAACCTGGTTAGCGCACCACGCCAAACCAGTTGGTCTGGTCCAGACCTTCGGTCTTTTTCCTTAGAATCACTGCCGCCGCCGACTGGTATCCGCGGCTTTCGCCTAAGGTTGTGATGGCAAACCCGTGGACTTTTAGTACGGGGGCTACCCATCTCCATAGGCTTGTAAGGTCGACTGCAGCCCTGGTGACGACCAGATCCATGCAGTTGGCCAGCTCCTGATGCACATCCTCGATCCGGACGTTAAGAACCTCGATCTCCTGCAGACCCAGGCGTCGGATGGTATCGCGCAGAAAATTGGCGCGTTTTCGTCTACTTTCGACCAATACAAAAGAGCTCATCGGAAATAGTATTTTAAGCGGTATCCCCGGAATCCCGGCGCCAGAGCCGAAGTCAAGCACCCTCCTATTGGGAAGCAGAGACATTGGCACCCCCATGTTCAGCGAGGGCAGAATATGGCGCACCGGCAAGTTCTCGCGGTCTCGGAATGATATCAGGTTGGTCTTTCCTGAAGCCTGATATAGGAGGCGTTGGTACTCTAATAACCGCTGGTTCTGTTCGGGAGCAAGCGCACGTCCACGCTCAGCTAACCACTGGGCGATGCTGTTTACCTGATCCTCCCTTGACACCATCGATCCATCGGCGGCATCCGTGGAATGTTTCACGTGGAACATCGAGACCTCAGGGGGGCTCCGGTTCACCGATCTGTCCTCATTGATTAAACCCAGCCCAAGTTGAATTGCTTCAGATGTTTCACGTGAAACATCTGAAAGTCATCCTCTATTTCCCAATGCAGAATTCAGAAAAAACAAGGTCGAGAACTTCCTCGCTCGCCTGAGTGCCGAGGAGCACATGAACCTGATCGATTGCAGCGCGAAGCTCCTCGGCAACACATTCCAGCGCGATCTCATCACTTCCAAGGATTCCCTGCGCGTTCCGCAAGTAGCCCTCCACGCGCGAAAGGCAATCGAAGTGGCGGAGGTGGACCAGGCCCGTGGCCGAACCCACTGGCGAAGGCCCAAGTGAGAGGCGCAACGCATCCAGAAGCCCCCCAACTCCATCCCCTGTCAGAGCCGAAATCGAAACCACGCGGAAACCGGCCGCAGCAAAACCTGGCAAAACCCGCGGTAGGTCGGATTTGTTCAAAACCACCAAATCCCGGTCTGGCACCAACTTGGCAACCATGGAATCCCAAGCAATGTCCCATGGTAGGGAGGAATCCAGAACCAAAAGCCTGATGTCTGCCTCGGTAGCCGCTCCATGCGCACGCGCCACCCCCTCTACCTCGATGGGGTCAGTCGTGGTTCGCAGGCCAGCCGTATCCACCAGCCTGAAAAGCTCGCCGTCGATATAGAGTCGGGCTTCGATCAGATCGCGGGTGGTGCCGGGGATCGGTGAAACTATCGCACGGGATTCTTTAAGCAGAAGGTTGAAAACAGAGGACTTGCCAGCATTCGGAGGTCCGATGATCGCCACCCCGATCCCCTCTTGCCTCCGCGAAAAGGTTGTAAAGGTAGCTGTCAAAGCCGCGCATCTCTGGCAGGTCCTGGCTACCGCCGCCGCAATATCCTGCCCCCCGATCGCAACCTCCTCAGGAAAATCCAGCAAGGCTTCTGTATGGGCGAGAGCTCGCAGCAGTTCGCGTTTTATTTCCCCAACTTCCGCCGACAACCGCCCTTTGAGTAAGCCATAGGCATTGTCGAGGGTAAAACGCCCGGAAGCGTGAATGAGATCCACCACCGCTTCGGCCTGAACCAAGTCCATCTTGCCGTTCAGAAACGCCCGCCGGGTAAACTCGCCCGGCCCGGCAAGGACTGCACCTGCCCCAACCGCCGCCCGAACCAGGGCCTCCAACACCACGAGGCTCCCATGGCAGGATATCTCCACGGTATCCTCTCCAGTATAGGAACGCGGCGCTGGAAATACCCAGGCCAGGCCCTGGTCGATTTCCTGCCCATCCCCCCCCAAGACCAAGCCGTGGTCGACGCGCCGGGGACACTTGCCGAGAGGATCTCGAGCCCTGAACAGCCGTTGGCCAATAGAAATGGCATCGGGACCGCTAAGGCGGACAATCCCGATGCCAGAAGGAGCGGAGGCGGTAGCAATCGCTACAATCGTTTCAGTGGCGGGGCGGTGGGGCCGGAGGGTTGAGGGTCTGGGCAAAATCGAGCGCCCGTGCTATTTAGACTGGAACCTGACGGTAAGCCACTGCTGCGCAATCGAGAGCAGATTAAAAACCGTCCAATAGAGCACCAGGCCGGAGGAGAGCTTCCAAAAGATGAAGATCATCATCACGGGCATCAGGTAGACCATAGCGGCTTGTTTGGGATCCTTCATTGTCATCTTGGACTGGAAGAACATCGATACCGCCATAAGTAGAGGCAGGATATGCAGCCCAAAGCCGGCGATCAGGACCTCGTCGGGAAGAGAAAGGTCCTGAATCCAGAGCATAAAGGGCGCTTGGCGAAGCTCGATGGTATTCGAAAAGACATTATAAAGCGAAAAGAAGATGGGC
Source organism: Candidatus Latescibacterota bacterium (assembly GCA_020852055.1). Taxonomy (GTDB): domain Bacteria; phylum Latescibacterota; class UBA2968; order UBA8231; family UBA8231; genus SICG01. The sequence goes on along the minus strand of JADZBP010000206.1, from coordinate 42,152 downwards.
ATCTGGAGCACCATCGGCAGGCACCCTCCGAGAGGATTGATACCCTCCTCCTGGTAGAGTTTCATCGTTTCTCGACTCAGACGCTGCGGATCGTTTTTGAACTTCTCCCGCAGGGCGAGAAGTTTCGGCTGCACCTCCTGCATCTTGTTGGCCGACTGGAACGATTTTTGGGTCAGCGGATACACGAGCAGTTTGATCGCCAGCGCAAAGAGCACGATAACCCAGCCGAAGTTGGGGATCACCTGATAGGCTGCGACAAAGACGGCCATCAGAACGGCACTGATCTGCCGGATGACTGGCCAACCGAGGTTCATGGCCCGTTCGAGTTCCTTTTGATAGCTGCTCAGTTCCTCATAATCCAGTGGCCCAAGATAGAACAGATTGCGCCAGGGCACCCCCGACGAAAGGGTTGCGCCGATCTTGTAGGAATAGTTGGGCACCACCAGTCCAGCGTGATCCGCGTGTAACGAAGCCCGGAAATATCCTTCCCCAATGGGCGAAAGCGCGGTCAGGAAGTATTTATTGCGAACCCCCACCAGCTTGACCTGCCCTTTATCCTCCCACAGTTTCTTGTCCTCATCGGCAGCGATCTTGAGTTCGCTGAGGTCCTCATTGATGAAGGCAAGCCCCTTCATGTCGCTGAGGTCCGCTTCTTCGCTCTTTTCGGTCCGGCCAATGCCCCCATCCCAGTTGAGGAACGCTTCTGTTTCCTCGCGAAACCCGGCCAGTCGAATCTCGGTCTCGATGCCGTACCGGTCCGCGTTGAAGTGAAAGATCTTTTCCACCGTGCGATCACCTGGGAGCCGCGCGGAAAACCGCAAGACCCCCTGTTCGCCTGCCTGCAGCGTCAATCCCTGCTCCCGGTCTGGAACGAACTCCAGGACCGAGAGATCCACGGCTGGTTCGCCCTGAACCAGTTCCAGCGAAAAACCTTTGCCGCCGGCGGGAAGCAACTCCACCATCTTGGCCTCCCCCACCTGAGCCGATGACGACACCCGGAACCTGGGCAATACCGCCGAAACCAGAACCCCCCCTTGAGTGGAAAAGGTGAGGCGGTGCAGCGGTGTAGAAACCACCACCTCCCTGGGCACAAAAGCGTGGACCGAATCCGAGGGCCCCAGAGTGGTCCCTGGCTGCACCGCTGCATCCAGAGCACCAGCGAGGGGCACCACCGACTCCGGTGCCGCGGAGAGTGCCAGGCTGCTCTCTGAGCGAGGTGCTGCCGGCGGCACTGCCGGCGACGAAACACCGAGCCAGTCCAGGTAATAGGGCATAAGAACAATGATGACCCCGATGATCAGGAACGCAACGATGGTTCTTTTATCTTCCATTATAGGCGCCTTCGGAAAAGGAAAAACAAAGACATCAAGGCCAGACACCCAAACCTAATCGATGGGATCATGCCCGTGGCCGCCCCAAGGGTGGCACCGGAGCAATCTCCGGAGGGCCAGGCCACTCCCCCGGAAAAAACCATAGGTTCGAAGTGCCTGGATCGCGTAGTCGGAGCAGGTGGGGAAAAAACGACAACTCGGTGGAAGAAGGGGTGAGAGCAAGAAGCGGTAAACCTGGATCAGCAGGATGGCGATATGCTTCATCAACCGCTACCGTCGTTGAGCCGCGAAAGAAGTGCGCCTAATTCATCCCGTAGAGAGCGATACTGAAGAAAGACGGACGAGGGGAGGGGAAGAACAACAACAGGAACGGGGGCTTTCCCGATTTCACGGAAAATGGACCGCAAACGCCGTTTCAGGCGATTGCGGTCCACAGCTGTCCCAAGAGCTCGCCGGATCACGAAAATCGTGTCCTGATCGTCTGCACGACCAACGCGAACCCAAAGGTTCTGGCCTTTCAACCAGCCAGAAGACACTTACATCTCAGACACAAAGCCGCTTCCGACCACGCCGCCGCCGCCGGGCAAGCACCGCCCGACCGCCGGGAGTGCGCATACGCTGACGAAAACCATGAGTATTGTGGCGCTTGCGACTATGGGGCTGATAAGTCCTTTTCACCGTAAACTCCCATTTGGATTTCGCACGAATTTTTGGACCAGAAACTCAAACTATAAAATTTAGGGGTCTGCTACCATCATGTCAACTGTTTTTGTTCCAAGCCTGCTTTCCCTTGACGCGACCCCGGGGTTATTTTAGCTTACTGACTCTCGAGACCCACCACGCGCAAACGCCTCCCAGAACAGGCCTATATGAGCCAAGATCCCCAGGAACTGTGGGCTCATTGCCTTTTGAGTATCGAGAGGCAAATCCGACCTCAAAGCTTCAGCACCTGGTTCCGCCCGACCAAAGCCAAACATTTCGATGAGGGAAACCTCGAGCTGGAGGTGCCCAGCGCCATCATCTCCGACTGGATCGAAAACAACTACCTGAGCCTGATACAGCGGGTGGTCAAGGACGAAACCGGCCGCGAACCGCGGATCCATTTTTCGATAACCAGCCAGGAGACACCCACCGCCGAACCCATCGCCCCCCCCGCCACACCAGGCCCCGCCCACTCAACTTCGGGTTCCTCACCCAGCGGAATGCCGACCCCCGGTTCCCGCACCGCCGCTGAGGAAGGTCAGAATCTACCCACCCACAGTGACGAATGGTCCTCCAGCATCCTTTTCACGCCACTGAACGAGCGCTATATCTTCGATACCTTCGTAATCGGGGAAGGCAACCGCTTCTCCCACGCAGCAGCCCAGGCCGTGGCCAAGTCCCCGGGAAAAACCCAGTTCAACCCCCTGGTGATCTACGGCGGGGTCGGCCTGGGCAAAACTCACTTGCTGCAGGCCATCGGGCATTACGCGTTAGCACGAAAAACCGCCGAGCGAGTCGCCTACGTGCCTTCCGAGAAGTTCATGAGCAACTTCATCGAGGCGATCAAGACCCGAAGCACGGCCGAATTCCAGCGCCTCTACCGCAGTGCCGACATCCTGCTGATCGATGATATCCAGTTCCTCCTCAAGGGGGAGCACACCCAAAACGAGTTCTTCCACACCTTCAATGCGTTGCACCAGAACGGCAAGCAGATCGCCATGACCTGCGATAGCCCCCCGGGGGAACTCGAGGGGCTCGAGGAACGGCTGATTTCGCGTTTCAAGTGGGGTCTGGTTACCAGTATCGAGCCGCCGGATCTGGAAACCAGGATCGCCATTCTGCACCAAAAGGCCGAGATCAGCGGCATCGCCCTACCCGACGACGTCGCATCCTTCCTGGGCAACTTCATCAGTTCAAATATCCGCGAACTAGAGGGGGCCCTGAACCACCTGATGGCCTACTGCGCCGTGCACCAGGTCGAGTTGAGCGTCGAAGTCTGCCGCAAGATCATCCAGGAGCGCCTGCCAGTCCGATCCTCCCACCTGGGTATCGAGGCGATCCAACAGGCAGTCGCCGACCACTTCGGCATCGCCCCGGAGTTGTTGATCGGCAAGACCCGAAAACAGGAAATCGCCCTAGCCCGCCAGATCGCCATGTTTCTAGCCAAGCGCCTGACGCAAAACCCGCTGAAAGTCATTGGCCTACACTTTGGCAACCGCGACCATACCACCGTAATCCACGCGGTGCAGACCATCGAAAAAAAGTGTATAGAAGACGCAAACTTAGCACATCTAGTGGAAATCCTCTCTGCTTCGATACAGCAGCGGCAGGGGCCGCTTTAAAGCTAATCCACAGCGCTCGCAATTTATCCACACTCGCACTGTTGATTTGTGTGTATCTCCCTCCCGACACGATCTGCAATCCTGGGGGTGTTCATATCTTTAGTTATCCACACTCCCCTCCCCACTCGACAGGCTCCACCTCAATACATCTCAAGTAACTGATTTTATTATTCTTATAACACACACCTGCGCAAGTGTGTCGTTATTATCCACATTTTCACAGCTATTATTGTATCTACTAAAAAACAAACATAAAGTACATACACATTACTGTTGTGTATATAACACAATGAGTGTGGACAAAAACCCTACACACCTCGAACACCTTTGCCATAATCACCCTTAGTTCTCTATTGACTATATAGTATATTAGTATATATTAGTTTAGTTCTAGATGAAGAAACTGACCCTGACAATCCATATTTTACGTCAAGATATTATTTCCTATGAAGATACTTGTTGATCGAGACCAATTGTGGCAGGGAATCGACACCGTAATCGACGCGGTTGCCTCGAAGCCTGCCCTGCCGATTCTCTCCAATATCCTGCTCACCGGCGAAGGGGACCAGTTGATCCTCTCGGCCACAGACCTCGATTTGTCCATCCGCACCGCTGTTCCCGCTGTGATCCGCGAATCGGGGAGCATCACCGTCCCGGCTCGCACGTTCGCCGGAATCGCACGCGAATGGCCGGCCTCACAACTGAGTATCGAGGTGCAGGACAATCGGTTGCTGCTGTCCGGAAAACTCGGCGCCATCGAGGGCAGTGAAGGGGTGTATTCACTGGCCGGGATTTCCCCGGACGAATTCCCCGAGATGCCCTCCACGATCGAAGGACTATCGGTCGATTTCGATGCGATGGAGGAAGCTGAAGCCGAGGCGCTCTTTGTCGGCGGCATGTTGAACAAAACCTCCTTCGCCGTTTCCCGAGACGAAACCCGGCCGGTTCTGAATGGGGTGCTCTGGGCCATCGACGCCGAGGGTATGACCATGGTGGCCACAGACGGCTACCGCTTCGCGCGAAACCGGCACCTGCTGGATCTCAAGTCTCAGGTTGGGGACAAGCCAGGCGAGGTTATTCTGCCTCCCCAGGCGAGCGCCTACCTGGTGAAGGTGCTCGGCGGGCAGCGCCGGATCCATCGCCTGACCCTGGGGGCCAGCCAGATCCTGTTCGACTTGGGTTCCACCCAGGTGCTCTCGCGGGTGATCGAAGGACCCTACGTCAATTACGAACCAGTGATACCGCGGCAGAACGACAAGATTCTGCGCATCTCCAAGGAGATGCTGTTGCCGGCGGTGCGCCGGGTGTCCATCCTATCGAGCACCCATACCCATCAGGTGCGGATGCGGATTAGCAAGAATCAGGTGGAACTGTCGGCGGCAAGTCCCGAGATCGGCGGTGAGGCGCGGGAGGTGATCCCAGCCAACTACAGCCAGGAAGAGTTGGATGTCGGTTACAACGCCAACTACCTGATAGAGATCCTGCGCAAGATCGAATCGGACGAGGTGATATTCGAGCTGCACAATGCCGTCACTGCCGCCCTGGTGCGCCCCGGCAAGCAGGACCAGGCCGAGGACTACTTCTGCCTGTTGATGCCGCTGAGGCCGAGCACCTGAAGTTGTGGGGTGAGAATTCGCGAAATCACGCTGCAGCCCTTCCGCAATTTCAGTGAGTTACGCCTGCAGTTCGATGCCGATCGCATCCTGATCGGCGGGGCGAATGGGCGGGGGAAAAGCAATATCCTGGAGGCGATTTCCTACCTGTCCATCGGGAAATCGGTGCGAGGCGCCCAGGACGTGCAGGCAGTGCCACACAACGGGCAATATTTCGATATCAGGGCGGTCTGTGGTGATGGTCCTCACCACCACCAGCTGCGGCTCTATTTCGGGAACCAGGAAGGCAAGAGGATCTTCTGCGACGGCACTCCCCTGCCGCGCATCGCCGATATCCTCGGGATTTTCAAAACGGTTCATTTCTCCCCAGAAGATGTCGCGCTGGTCATGCGTTTTCCGGCCCAGCGCCGGCGCCTCCTCGACATCCTCATTTCACAAACCAGTGCACCCTACCTACACGATCTGCAACAATACCAACGGGTGCTGGCGCAGCGCAACCAACTGCTGAAGATGAGCCGAGGGACGCTGCGCGAAAGCGAGGCCCAGGCATTGGATGCCTGGGACCGGCAACTGGCGCGCTTTGGTGCCCGGATCCGGTTCCGCCGTCTCGAGGTGCTAGCGGGAATGCAGGCAGCGATGAACAGGTACTACGCCCTACTTAGCGGGCACCGCGAAAAGGCTGGGCTGTGTTACGAATACTCGGCCAGCATGAACAACGATCCTGCTCCTGCCGAGGAGCAGTTGTGCGCGGATCTGGAGCAGGAGCTGAGGGGGCGGCGGGGTTCCGAACTGCACCTGGGCCATACGCGTTGCGGCAGCCACCGGGACCAGTTGGTGTTCACCCTCGACGGCCATCCTGCCGATGCCTTTGCCTCCGAAGGCCAGATGAAAACCCTGTTGATCTCCTGGAAGTTGACCGAAACTCAGGTGCTGGCGGGCGAAACCGGGCAAAACCCCGTATTGCTGCTGGACGATGTCTTCTCCGAATTGGACAGCCAGCGATCCGCCGCCTTGATGGAGCTGATCGGCACCTGCGAGCAGGTGGTCCTCACGTCCCCCAAGCGGCCCGACGGGCCTCTGGGCGCTGGCTTCAGTGAGATCTGGCTCGATGGCTGAACCTCGTCCAGCCGGCGCCGAGCCCCTCCAGAACCTGCTCGAGGCCGCCATCGCTGAACTCGGCCAGAGCGAAAAACTGCTGGAGGCACGGATTCTGATCGCCTGGGACGAAGCGGCCGGTCCCTTGGCCCGTCATGCGCGCCCCCTCAAGATCCGCCACGCCAAGCTCGAAGTGGCCGTGAGTTCCCCGGCCTGGCGCACCCAGCTCAATTTCGTCAAACAGGAAATCGTCGATCGCCTGAATGCCAGCGCAGGCAAAAAGGTAATCGCCGAACTGGTGCTGTTGAACACACGCAAGCGGGATTAAAAACTTTGCCTATCAACTCAGCGATTCCACAAAGGAGTTGAATCGATGTCAGAAGTAGTCAAAGAGGTCGTCGGGGCGGATGCAGGAGCTTCCCCGGGAGAGTACACTCCCGATGCAATCCAGGTCCTCAAGGGACTGGAAGGGGTGCGCAAGCGGCCGGCAATGTATATCGGCGACACCGGGGTGGCCGGTCTCCACGAACTTATCAAGGAGATCGTGAACAACTGTGTGGACGAGGCCATGGCCGGATACTGCACCCGGATCCGGGTCGACATCCAGGCCGATGGCAGCGTTAGCATCGAGGACAATGGTCGCGGCATCCCGGTCGGCTTCCACCCTGGCGAGCAGAAATCGGGCGTGGAAGTGGTGATGACCATGTTACATGCCGGCGGCAAGTTCGACAAAAAGGCATATCAGGTTTCCGGCGGTCTGCACGGTGTCGGTGCATCGGTGGTCAACGCGCTGTCCGAGTGGTGTGTGGTGGAGGTCCGGCAGGAAGGCAGAGTCCACCGGCAGCGTTTCGAGCGGGGTGAGCCCAAAACCGGCCTGGAGGTGGTAGGCACCACCGCCGAGCACGGGACCCTGGTCCACTTCAAGCCCGACAGCCAGATCTTCGAAACCATCACCTTCGAATACGAGACCATCCTGCACCGCTTGCGCGAGCTGGCCTTCCTGAACAAGGGCCTGGAGATCGCGGTGACCGATGCGCGCAGCGGCGACGAGAAGACCTTCCTCTTCGAGGGGGGCTTGGTCGAGTTTGTCCTTTTCCTCAACGAAGGACGCAACAAACTCCACCCAGAACCGATTTATCTGCAGGGAAAACGGGAGGATGTGAGTGTCGAGGTTTCCCTGCAGTACAACGACGGATACCAGGAAACCATCTTCAGCTACGCCAACAACATCAAAACCGGCGAGGGCGGCACCCACCTGGTTGGCTTCAAGGCGGCGTTGACCCGCACCCTCAATGCCTATGCCAACCGCAATAACCTGCTCAAGAACGTGAAGTTCGATGTGGCCGGTGAGGATACCCGCGAGGGCATGGCCGCGGTGATCAGCGTCAAGCTGCCCGACCCCCAGTTCGAGGGGCAGACCAAATCCAAGCTGGGTAACAGTGTGGTCAAGGGGCTCGTCGAATCCATGACCGGCGAGGCCCTCGACGAATACCTCGAAGAGAACCCGGACGTTGCCCGCCGCATCATCGACAAGATCGTCGAGGCTGGCCGCGCCCGCGAGGCCGCCCGTAAGGCCAGGGAACTGACCCGGCGCAAAGGGGTGCTGGACGGGGCCTCGCTGCCCGGCAAGTTGGCCGACTGCTCGCTGCGCGATCCCGAGCAGACCGAGATCTTCCTGGTCGAGGGCGATTCAGCCGGTGGGTCGGCTGCCCAGGCCCGCGACCAGCACTTCCAGGCGGTGCTGCCTCTCTTCGGCAAACTACTCAACGTCGAGAAGGCCCGTATCGACCGGGTGCTCGGCAACGAAAAGTTATTGCCCCTGATCGGCGCGTTGGGTGCGGGCATCGGCGAGGACTACAACTTCGCCCGCCTGCGCTACGGCAAGGTGATCATCATGGCCGACGCCGACGTCGATGGCAGCCATATCCGCACCCTACAGATGACCTTCTTCTTCCGCTACATGCGCGAACTGATCGAGCGCGGCAAACTCTACCTGGCTCAGCCACCGCTTTTTCTGGTCAAAAAGGGCAAGCAGGAACACTACGCCTTCGACGAAAAGGAGCGGGACGACCTCATCCGCGAACTAGGCGCCAACGGCGAGGCCAAAGGTCTACTGGTCCAGCGCTACAAAGGTCTGGGCGAAATGAACCCCGACCAGCTGTGGAAAACCACCATGGACCCGCAGACCCGCACCCTGCTGCGCGTCAACCTCGACGATGCGGTAGAAGCTGAACATATGTTCACTTTGTTGATGGGTGAAGAGGTCGAGCCGCGTCGCGCTTTCATCGAAACTCACGCTTTGGATGTGAAGAACCTGGATATCTAGGGAGAATACGCACAGGTCATGTCAGAGCTAAAAACAGCCCGGACCATTCAAGTCAAAATCGAGGACGAACTGCGCACTTCCTACCTCGACTACGCCATGAGCACCATCGTGGCGCGCGCCTTGCCGGACGTGCGCGACGGCCTGAAGCCCTCGCAGCGCCGGATCCTGGTGGCCATGAACGACCTGAGTCTGGCGCCCAACCGCGGGTTCCGCAAGTGCGCCAAGATCGCCGGTGATACCTCGGGGAACTACCACCCGCACGGCGAGGCCATCGTGTACCCCACCCTGGTGCACCTGGCCCAGAACTTTCGCATGCGTTATCCCCTGGTGGACGGCCAGGGCAATTTTGGCTCCATCGACGGTTACCCGCCGGCGGCGATGCGGTATACCGAGGCCCGGTTGAGTTGGCCGGCCATGGAGATGCTGGCCGATCTGGAGAAAAACACCGTCAATTTCATCGGCAACTACGACGACACCCGCCAGGAACCCCAGGTGTTGCCGGCCAAGTTTCCCAATCTCCTGTGCAACGGTTCGGTGGGCATTGCCGTGGGTATGGCCACCAAGATCCCACCGCACAACGTGCGCGAGATCGCCGACGGGCTCATCGCCCTCATCGACAATCCCGAAGTCACCATCGACGAGTTGATGGGGCACATCAAGGCCCCGGACTTCCCCACCGGCGGGGTGATCTACGGGATGCAGGAGGTGTTCCAGGCCTACCGGACCGGCCGCGGCATGATCCAGTTGCGGGCGCGTATACACGTGGAAAGCCACAAGGAAGACCGCGAAAGCCTGATCATCACCGAAATCCCCTTCCTGGTGGATAAGTCCAGCCTGCTCGAGAAGATGGCCGAGTTGGTGCGGAACAAGGTTATCGATGGCATCGCCAACATCCGCGACGAATCCGGCCGCAACGGCCTGCGGGTGGTGATCGAGCTTAAGCGCGACGCCCATGCCGAGGTGGTCCAGAACCAGCTCTTCTCCCACAGCATGCTGCAGACCACCTTCGGGGTGATGATGCTGGCGTTGGTCAAGGGCCGGCCCCAACTGCTGAACCTCAAGCAGATGTTATTCTATTATATAGAGCATCGGCACGAGGTGGTGGTGCGGCGTTTGCGCTTCGATCTGGAGAAAGCCGAGGCCCGGGCCCATATCCTCGAAGGGCTGCGTATCGCCCTCGACCATATCGACGCCATCATCCAGCTCATCCGCAGTTCGGCCAACCCGGAAGAAGCCCGCCACCGGCTGATGGCTCAGTTCGAGTTGAGCGAGGTCCAGGGCCAGGCCATCCTGGCCATGCCCCTGCAGCGCCTGACCGGGCTGGAGCGGGAGAAGATCGAAAACGAGTACAACGAACTGGTTCAACTCATCACCAAGTTGCGCAACATCTTGGGTAGTCATCAGTTGCAGATGGACCTGATCCGCGAGGAGATCCTCGAGATCCGCGAACGCTTCGGCGACGAACGCCGCACTGAGGTCGTCTTTTCCGCCGAGGAGTTCGATATTGAGGACCTGATCGCCAAAGAGGAGATGGTGGTGACCATCTCTCGTGGGGGGTACATCAAGCGCATGTCCCCGACCACTTACCGCGTGCAGCACCGGGGCGGGCGTGGGCTGATCGGCATGCAGACCAAGGAGGAGGACTTCGTCGAGCATCTTTTCCTGGCCTCGACCCATTCCTATATCCTCTTCCTGACCTCCAAAGGCAAGTGTTATTGGCTCAAGGTCTACAAAATCCCCGTAGGGGAGCGCACTTCCAAGGGCCGGCCCCTGGTAAACCTGCTGCCCATCAGTCCGGACGAGCAGATTTCCGCGGTCGTGCCGGTCGATGTCTTCTCTGAAGAGGCCTTCCTCTTCACGGCCACCCGCAAGGGCGTGGTGAAAAAGACCGTACTGGCGGCGTATAAAAACGTTCGCCGGGATGGCATCATCGCCCTCAATCTGCTGGAGGACGACGACCTGATCGGCGCCGCGATCACCGACGGCAGCCAGGATATCCTGCTCGAAACCCGCCACGGCATGAGTGTTCGGTTTGCCGAACGCGAGGTCCGACCCATGGGCCGGGTTTCCACCGGGGTCAAGGGCATCGATCTGCGGGAGCAGGATGTGGTGGTCGATATGGTGGTGCTGCATGGCCAGAGCCTCCTGCTGACCATCTGCGAAAATGGCTACGGCAAATGCACCAACACCGGGGAATATTCGGTAATCCACCGCGGCGGCAAGGGGTTGATTGATATCAAGACCACCGAACGCAACGGCCTGGTTGTCGCCAGCAAAGAGGTCACGGACGCCGATGAGGTGATGATCATGACCCAGAACGGGATCGTCATCCGGGTACCGGTGGCAGGTATTTCGCGCATCAGGCGCAATACCCAGGGCGTCAAACTGATCAATATCGACGAGGGTGATCGGGTGATCGGTATGGCCCGGGTAGCCCAAGCCGAGGCCGGCGAACTCGACCCCGAGGCCCCCCTGGCCAACGGGTCCCCAGGCGAGGAAGCCGCTCCCAACAACTGATTTTCCGAGATATTTCCGCACACGAACGGGTTGCCAGATTGGCAACCCGTTCGTGTGTACGCCCCTGACATCCCCGGCCTCGCCGCTCTGCCCCAAGGGCGATGCGCCCAGCAATCCCCAGTTCCCCTCCTCCTCCCCCCAATGCCCTAAAGGTTCGGGCTCCTGCCGTCGGCCCTGGAAGCCCAGGCCTGTGCAGGGTGGTTTCTGGATCCCACCGCACCCAGGCTGCTGCACGCTATTATTTTGCCACCCGGACGGATAGGGTCAAAAGACCGGGAAAAATCCCAATAAAAATAAGAATAGAAAGAGCTTTAATATATACTTGTATTGATGGGGATTAAGTATTATGTTTTATCAACATACACTGCACAACAATGGGGATAACTATGCTGGCCGGAAAAAGGCACAAGAAGACAGCCACCTTCCAGGTCTACGAAGACCAACTCGAGACCCTGCAGAAGATCTCCAGCGAAACCGGATGGTCACAGGCAGAGGTCTTGCGGCAGTTCATTGACCGGGGCATAGAGGAATACGAAATCGAACGGGCAAAACGGCGCGGACGTGGCAGCCGGCACTAAGGGTTGGTTGTGGACGGCGCCCCGTGGATTCACAGAAGAAACCCCCTCGGCCTGGTAGTGCCTGTTTGTCAGGTACCTGCCGATCTTCACCAGCAGGACTGCTTGGCAATGTCCGGGGGCAGGGACCTGACATTGACACCGCTCTTGGGTGCGATTATATTTTATCCTCTGTGTACGGGAGGGCTAGACCTAATTGGTAAGGCAGCGGTCTTGAAAACCGCCGGGCTAATCACCCTTGAGGGTTCGAATCCCTCGCCCTCCGCCAGCTGAGTCCGGTTTCGCAGTTGGGGTACGGGTTGAAATTTGGAGAGGTGACCGAGTGGCCGAAGGTGGCAGCCTGCTAAGCTGTTGTAGGGGGTAACCCTTACCGAGGGTTCGAATCCCTCCCTCTCCGCCAGCCACTAATCGCAGTATTGCGCCCTCGTTCAATGGCAGGACACATGGCTCTGGACCATGTTATCGGGGTTCGACTCCCTGGGGCGCAGCCAAAAAAACACTCCGGATTTTCAGGGGTGTTTTTTTTTGCGCTATCGCTGTCCGGGTCTTGACAGGTCGTGAGCAAAACAATACTTTAATGTTAAGCGATATTGCATCGAGAAACCATACATCAAATAAGGAGCTTGATCATGAAGATGACGCACATCACCCGCCTGCTGGGCGCGGGACTGGCCGTGGCCCTATTTGGAGTATTGCCGGCTCAGGCCGAAACCTATCAGATCGACGCCGGACACTCGGCATTGGATTTTGGCATCCGCCACCTGGTGGGCCGGACCAAGGGCAAATTCAAGGAATTCACCGGGGCTATCACCTACGACGAAAAGGCGGTCGAGAAGTCTTCGGTCGAGGCGGTGATCAAGGTCAGCAGTATCGATACCGAGAACGAGAAGCGGGACGGACACCTGAAGAGCCCGGATTTCTTCGATGCCGAGAAATACCCCGAAATCACCTTCAAGAGCACCAAGGTCGAAAAGGGAGAGGATGGCAAGCTGTTGGTGACCGGTGACCTGACCCTGCACGGGGTCACCAAATCGGTGCAGCTACCGGTGGAAATCCTGGGCACGGGCACCAATCCCTGGACCAATCTGCCGATGATCGGTTTCTCCACCTCGCTGGTGGTGAAGCGCTCCGAATTTGGCGTCAACAGTTGGGCGGACAACACCGGCGTGCTGGGGGATGAGGTTGCGGTCGGCATCTCGGTCGAAGCCTCCGTTGCCCCCCCCGAAAAGAAGTAGCACCCTCTGCCGGTAACCGGCACCAGCACCCTGAGCAGGCGGCATCGTCAGATGCCGCCTGCTTTTTTGTGTCAGAAATGATCTAAGTGCAGGCGCGAACAACAGGAAGTGCGCGGCAGGTTGACAATTCGCCGCGATGTTTATTATTGTTCATCACCATGCCTATAGTCGAGCCCTGAACCCCCCGGCTCATCCCGGGGAGAGCGTCACTTGAAAAAGACCCCCCTCAAAGAACAGGCTATTGCCTGGGGATTCCTGTCGCCGGCTCTGTTGATCCTGCTGATCTTCGGGATCTGGCCCATCGCCTATGCGCTGTACATCAGCCTGCACCGCTGGCGTATCAAACAGGAAGCGTTTATCGGGTTGGACCACTATGCCCGTGCCCTGAGTGATCCCAGCCTCTATAATGGTTTTAAGGTAACCGCCTTCTACGCCCTGGGCACGATCCCTGCGGAACTGGCGCTCTCCACGGTACTCGCCTACCTCCTATTCAATATACTTCGGGGCAAAGGGTTCTTCCGCACCCTCTTCTTCCTGCCTTTCATCACCCCGGTTATCGCCTCGGCAGTGGTCTTCCGCACCCTCTTCAGCCCCCATCCCTCGTCCCTGGCCAACCGCTTCTGGGGTTTCTGGGGGCTCGACAACCAGCGCTGGTTGTACGAAAACAAGTCCATCGTGGCCCTGCTGTTCAAAACGCTGGGTCTGGGGACCTGTCCCGCGTGGTTGGACGCCTGTTTCCCCAGCCTGGCCTTGATTTCGGTCATCCTGTACAACATCTGGGTATACGTGGGGTACGACACGGTGATCCTGCTGGCTGGGTTAAGTGCCATCCCCCGCCACTACTACGAGGCGGCGGAGATCGACGGAGCTAGCTCCTGGCAGTCGTTCCGCCACATCACCCTGCCGCTCATCTCCCCCACCCTGTTCTTCCTCTCCACGGTGGCCATGATCGGCACCTTCAAGGCCTTCAATCACATCTATATCCTGCGCACCCCCGGAGCCCGCGACACTACCGACGTGCTCAGTGTGGTCATTTTTGATCAGATCTTCCAGAACCACAATGCCGGGTACGCCGCGGCCCTGGCCTTTATCCTCTTCATCGCCATCCTGGCCCTCACCTTGGTGCAGAACCGGGTTCTGGGGCGGAGGGTGTTTTATGGCGACTGAGCGACAGACGAGCCGCCGCCAGCTGTGGTTGACCTACGGCGGGCTGGGCCTATGCGGGGTGGCGGCCGGTTTGCCCTTTGTCTGGATGTTGCTGGCCTCTTTTATGACCGAGGGGGAATCCCTCCGCAGGGTGCTGCTGCCCGAGCAGGTGCAGTGGGCCAACTATACCCTGGCCTGGAAAGAGGCCGATTTCGGCCTCTACTTCAAGAATTCGCTGATCATCGCCGTGGTGCAGGTAGGGGGGACCCTGCTTTTCTCGCTGATGGCCGCCTATCCGCTGGCCCGCATCCCCTTCCGGGGGCGGGAGATGGTCTTCATCGGCATCTTGGGAACGATGATGGTGCCGGAAATGGTCACCACCGTGCCCAACTTCCTGCTGGTCAACTGGCTGCACCGCCACAGCCCTTTCGCCTGGCTCAACAGTTGGCCGGCGCTGACCATCCCCTTCATGGCCAGCGCCTTCAGCATCTTCATGTTGCGCCAGTTTTTGCGCGGCATCCCCGGGGAGTTGTGGGAAGCGGCCAAGATCGACGGGGCCGGGCACCTGCGTTTCCTTTTCCAGATCGCCCTGCCCCTGTGCCGGGCGCCCCTGCTGACGGTGGGCATGTTCACCTTCATCGGCTCGTGGAATTCCCTGGCTTGGCCGCTGCTGGTGACCAATACCCCTGAGTGGCGGCCCATCTCCGTGGGGCTGCAGCAATTCGTCAGCGAAGCCGGCCCCGAGGTACACCTGCAGATGGCCGGCGCCGTCATCGCCACAGTACCGGTGCTCCTGGTCTACTTCCTCATCCAGAAGGAATTCACCGAAGGTATCTCTCTTTCGGGACTCAAGGCATGAAGCGCCCCAAGCTCTTCCGGTGGTTGGCCTGGGCTATGGCCTGGATGGTGGGGGCCTGCGGCAATACCTCGGCGCCACCGCCTCAGCCCAGCCCGGATGAGGTGGACCCCTCGGGGCAGACCGTGGTGTTCTGGTACCAGCACACCCGGGAACGCGAGACCGCCCTGCAGGAGATGATCGCCCAATTCAACCAGCAGAACCCCTACGGTATCCAGGTCAAAGGGGAATACGCCGGCACCTATAGTCACATCTACAATAAGATGCTGGTCGGGCTCCAGGGCGGTTCGCTGCCGCAGTTGGTGGTGGCGTACCAGAATCAGGCCCAGGTCTACCATTCGGCCGACGGGGTGATGGATCTGCTGCCGTACATGAACTCGGCCAAGTGGGGCCTCTCCTCCGAGGCGCGGGCCGACTATATCGAGAGTTTCATCGAACAGGACCGGATGCGCGGCATCCAGATGGCTTTCCCACCCAACCGGTCGATGGAGATCCTGTTTTACAACGCCGACTGGTTGCGGGAACTGGGCAGCGACCATCCCCCCAAGACCTGGGAGGAGTTTGCCCGGCTCTGCCGTCAGGCCAAGGCCCAGCCTTTCAGCAAAGCCGCCAATTCCCAGCGCTCGGTCGGGTATCTGCTGGACGTGGATGCCAGCCGCCTGGCCTCGATGGTGTTCAGCCGCGGCGGGGACTTCATCGATCCGGCACAAACTGCCTACAACTTCAATCAGCCAGAGACCAGAGCGGCCCTGCAAGAGCTGGTCGAGCTCGAAAAGGACGGCAGCGTCGAGGTGCTGACCGAAACCAACGGCGATACCAAGGAGTTTGGCAGTGGTCAGCTGCTCTTTGCCATTGGGTCCTCCAGCGGGTTGCCCTTCTACAAAAAGGCCGTGAACTCCGGGGCGAAGTTCACCTGGGGGGTGGCGGCGGTTCCCTACGAGGGCGAGCACCCGGTGGTCAACGTGTACGGCGCCAGCGTAGCCCTTTGCCGGACCACCCCGGAGCAACAACTCGCGGCCTGGCTCTTTCTCAAGTGGTTCACCGAACCCGATCAGCAGGCCCGCTGGGTGCGGGCCAGCGGTTATTTCCCGGCCCGCCGCAGCACCGCAGCAGGCCTGGAAGCCTATTTCGCCGAAAACCCCAACTTCCAGGTGGCCTATGGCCTCCTGGATTACGGCAAGATCGAGCCTACCGCGCCCGGGTACGAGACCGTGCGCCGGCTCATCCAGAATGCGATGGTCGATGCGATGGACGGGGTGCAGCTCGATCCGCTGCTGAACCGGCTCACCAAGGCGGCCAACGCCACGCTCGAACCCGAATAACCCCGAGAAAAGCCATGAAAACAAGAACCGAATCCGACAGCATGGGCAAGATCGAGGTGCCCACCGACCGCTACTACGGGGCGCAGACCCAGCGCTCCCTGGAGAATTTCCGCATCGGCGGCGACCGTTTCACCCGCGAGATGATCCGCGCCCTGGGCATCGTCAAGAAGGCCTCGGCCCAGGTCAATGTGGAGTTGGGCCTCCTGGACTCCAAGCTGGCCGATTTGATCGTCAGCGCCGCCGACGAGGTCATTGCCGGCAAATGGGACGACCACTTTCCGCTGGTGGTCTGGCAGACGGGCAGCGGTACCCAGTCCAACATGAACGCCAACGAGGTGATCTCGAACCGGGCCATCGAGATGGCCGGCGGCGAAATGGGCTCCAAGAAACCAGTGCATCCCCACGACCACGTGAACCGCAGCCAGTCTTCCAATGACGCCTTCCCCACCGCCATGCACATTGCGGCGGTGGAAGCCCTGTCGGACCAGTTGCTGCCGGCGCTGCGCCAGTTGATCGGCACCTTCGAGCAGAAAACTGCGGCTTTTGCCGACATCATCAAGATCGGCCGCACCCATTTGCAGGATGCCACTCCGCTGACCCTGGGGCAGGAGTTTTCCGGGTACCTCACCCAGTTGCGCGAAGGCTTGCGCCGCGCCGAGGCCGCGCTCAAACCGCTCTACCCGCTGGCTCTGGGCGGCACCGCGGTGGGCACCGGGCTCAACGCCCATCCCCAGTTTGCCGAAAAGGTGGCAGCCCGTATCGCCGCCCTCAGCGGCCATCCCTTTGTCAGCGCCCCCAACAAATTCGAGGCCCTCAGCGCCCACGACGGCCTGGTCGAGGCGCACGGCCATCTGAAAACCATCGCCGCCAGCCTGATGAAGATCGCCAACGACGTGCGCTGGCTGGCCAGCGGCCCGCGCTGCGGCATCGGCGAATTGCGTATCCCCGAAAACGAGCCGGGTTCCTCGATCATGCCCGGCAAGGTGAACCCCACCCAGTGCGAGGCCCTGACCATGGTCTGCGTGCAGGTGATGGGCAACGACGCGGCCGTGGGTTTTGCCGGCTCGCAGGGCAATTTCCAGCTCAACGTCTTCAAGCCGGTGATCATCCACAATTTCCTGCATTCGGTGCGCCTGCTGGCCGACGCCTGTGTCAGCTTCGACGAGCACTGCGCCCGAGGGATCGAGCCCAACCGCGAACGCCTCCAGGCCCATCTGGAGGGGTCGCTGATGCTGGTGACCGCCCTCAATCCGCATATCGGCTACGACAACGCCGCCAAGGTGGCCAAGAAGGCGTACCAGGAGAACAAGACCCTCAAGGAAACCGCCGTGGAGTTAGGGTTGATCTCGGCCGAGAAATTCGACGAGGTGGTGCGGCCCGAGAAGATGGTTGGTCCGGGAGACTGAACCAGCAAAACGAGGCAGAACACAAAGGAGGACCCGATGGGCGAGGTCTACAGCAAGAAGGTGCTGGCCGGCGCCAAGGGCCAGCGCACCTACAGCGGCGAAAGCCTGGAGCAGATCGCCTTCCCCCTGGGCGGCATCGGGGCGGGCTGCATCCACCTGGGGGGCAGCGGCAATTTCCAGGACTTCTGCCTTTTCCACCAGCCCACCTTCGGCCACAGCCCCATGACCTTTGCCGCGGTGCATTGCCAGGTGGCCGGCAGCAAAAGTGGTATCCTGCGGGTGTTGGAGGGGCCGGTCCAGAAACCCTTCATCTACGACCAGGGGCGCTTCGGCAATGGCGGTCTGCCCTCGGGCCACGAAGGGTTGCCGCACATGGAGAGCGCCACCTTCAAGGGGGAATTCCCCTTTGCCACGGTGCGCCTCAAGGACCGCGACCTGCCCCTGGAGGTGCGGCTCGAGGCCTTTTCCCCCTTTGTTCCGGGGGATGCGCTGGCTTCGGGGTTGCCAGCGGCGATGGTGCGCTACGTGCTGCGCAATCGCTCGGCGCGCACGCTGAGGATCCAGTTCTCCTTCAACATGCAGTACCCCGGACGGCCGCCGGACCTGACTGGACACCGGGTGCAGTACCGCCAGCACGAGGGCCTGTCCGGCATCTTTTTCGACAGCGACCTGCCCGAGGACTCGCCCCACAAGGCCAGCGTGGCGGTGATTTCCCCGCGGCCGGAACTGCAGGCCAACTGCACCTGGTTCCGCGGTGGCTGGTTCGACACCCTCACCATGCTCACCAACACCCTCTCGGCTGGTGGTCTGCAGCACAGCGCCGAGTCGCAACCGCTCAAGGGCAGCGGCCAGGCCGCCATCGTCGGGTTGCGTTTCGGGGCCACGGTGTTCTGGGACCTGGAACTGAGGCGGGGCGAGCAAACCGAGATCCCCCTGGTCTATAGCTGGCACGTGCCCAACTCGGAGCTGCGTTCCGGCGCGCCGGCGGAAGCGGATTCCTGCTGTGGCCCCACCACCTACGGTCCATGGTACACCACCCGTTTTGCCGATGCCTGGGCCGCCGGGGTGCATGCAGCGGGTGAAAGCGCCAGCCTGGAGGAGCGCAGCCGCCGCTTCCACCGCCGCTTCTTCGCCACCACCCTGCCCAGCTATGTGCTCGATGCGGTCTCGGCCAACCTGGCCATCCTCAAGTCGCCCACGGTGCTGCGGCAGGAGGACGGCATGTTGTGGTGCTGGGAGGGTTGCTCCTTTGGCAACGGGTGTTGCCACGGTTCCTGCACCCACGTGTGGAACTACGCCCAGGCCATCCCCCATCTCTTTCCGGCCCTGGAGCGGACCCTGCGCGACCAGGAGTTGAAATGGTCGATGGACGAGGCCGGGCACGTGACCTTCCGCTCGGCCCTGCCCACCGGTCCGGCCACCCATAGCCATCATGCTGCTGCCGACGGCCAGTTGGGCGGGATCATGAAGCTGTACCGCGACTGGCAGATCAGCGGCGAGCGGGCCTGGCTGGAGGAGCGCTACCCGCTGGCCCGCCGAAGCCTGGAATATTGCATCCGCACCTGGGACCCCGATGAGCGTGGCGCCCTCTTCGAGCCGCACCACAACACCTACGACATCGAGTTCTGGGGCGCCGACGGCATGTGCACCAGCTTCTATCTGGGGGCGCTGCAGGCCATGGTGCAGATGGCCGAGTACCTGGGCCATGCCGAAGACGCAAGCCGTTACCGCAGCCTGGCCGAGCGCGGCAAGGCCTATTGCGACGAGGCGTTGTGGAATGGCGAGTTCTATTTTCAGCAGGTGCAGGTGGAAGAGCTGCGGGTCGCCGCCGAACTGGATAAGTGGATCGGCGGGTACTCGGAGGAAGCCAAGGCGATCTTCAGGCGCGAAGGGCCAAAATACCAGTACGGCACCGGCTGCCTCTCCGACGGGGTGATCGGCGAGTGGTACGCCACCCTGCTGGGACTGCCCGAGGCCCTCAACCGCAAGCGCACTCGCAAACACCTGGCCTCGATATTCAGGTATAATTTTCGCAATTCCCTGCGCGGCCACGCCAACCCGCAGCGGCCCGGATATGCGCTCAACGACGAGCCCGGTCTGCTCCTGTGCTCCTGGCCCAAGGGCGGCAAACCCTCGCTGCCCTTCGTGTATTCCGACGAGGTATGGACCGGCATCGAATACCAAGTGGCCAGTCACCTGATCTACGCCGGCCTGGTGGCCGAAGGGTTGAGTGTAGTGCACGCGGTGCGGCAGCGCTACGATGGCCGGGTGCGCAATCCGTGGAATGAGTACGAATGCGGCTCCTATTACGCGCGGGCCCTCTCTTCCTATGCCGTGCTCTTGGCCCTGAGCGGTTTCCGCTACCGGGCGCCGGAGCGTCGCCTGGAACTGGCGCCCCGTGGGCAGGAAAAGGAGGGACGCTTCTTCTTTGCAGCCGATGGCGCCTGGGGCAGCATCCGCTACACGCGCCAGGGCAGCAAATCGCAGGTGCGCGTCGAGGTCGAGGAGGGAAGGCTCGAGGTAGACGAGGTGGTATGGGGCGGGGCTCAAACACAACAGCTCCGCCTGCCACAGCCGGTCGAAGTGGTGGCTGGCCGGCCCCTGACCGTGGTGCTGGGCTGAGGAATTTCACTCACAACCGAAACGGTTGATTCCCGAAAGCGACTATGGAGAAGTTGAAGGCAGATCTGGCAGTGATCGGGGCGGGGCCAGCCGGCCTGCAGGGGGCGATACAGGCCGCCAAAGCCGGCAAGCAGGTGATCCTCATCGATAGATTGGGGTTCCTGGGTGGGGCCTCGCTCAACCAGGGGACCATTCCCTCGAAGACCCTGCGGGAAGCCATTCTGGATCTGACCAACTTCATGCGGTCGAACTATTATGGCCGGGGCAACCGGCCGCAGCGGGAGATCTCCATCGCCGACCTGAAGGCCAGCGTTACCCGGGTCATCGACGACGAAAACGCCCTGCTGAGCCGGATCTGCGAGAAGAACGACGTGGAGGTGGTGTACGGCACGGCCCGGTTCGCCGACCCCCACACCCTCGAGGTGGTCGGCGAAAAGGACCTGGTGCTGAGCACCATTGAGGCCGACCGGGTGCTGATTGCCACCGGCTCGCGGCCTCGCCATCCCATCGACATCCCCGGCGACAAGAAGATCTTCGTCGATTCGGACATCATCTTCCGGCTCGACCACATGCCCAAGACCATGATCGTACTCGGCGGCGGGGTCATCGGTTGCGAGTACGCCACCATGTTCGCCGCTGTGGGTATCAAGGTGGTGCTGATGGACCGGCGCGACAACCTGCTGCGCACCCTCGACACCGAGATCGGCCAGCGTTTCCGCGAGTACATCCAGAAGCTGGACGTGGAAGTGCGGATGAGCCAGCGCATCAAACAACTGCGCTGCAGCGAGGACGGCAAGGCCGAGGTGTTGATGGAGGACGGCGAACAGGTGCGGGCCGACTGTCTGTTCTATTCGCTGGGACGTATCGCCAACCTGGACAACCTGCAGTTGGAAAGGGCGGGGCTGGCGGTGGACAAGATGGGCAATCTGCCGGTCAACGCCCTCTTCCAGACCGGGGTTTCCCACATCTACGCGGCCGGCGACGTGATCGGCCCTCCGGGGCTGGCTTCCACCTCGATGGAGCAGGGTCGCCTGGCAGTGCGCAACGCTTTTGCCCTCCGCACCCGCCCCTTCCCCGAGTTCTTTCCCGCCGGGATCTACACCATTCCCGAGATCTCCAGCGTGGGCCCTACCGAGGAGGAACTGAAGGAGCAGGGAGTGCACTATCAGGTGGGGCGCGCCTATTACTACGAGATTGCCCGCGGTCCCATTGCCGGGGACACCAGCGGCATGTTCAAGCTGCTCTTCCACGCCGAGACCCTGGAGGTCCTGGCGGTGCACATCATCGGCACCCACGCCACCGAGCTAATCCCCATCGGCCAGATGGCCATCCACTTCCGGGCGCGGGTCGATTACTTCGTCGAAGCCATCTTCAACTACCCCACCTTCGCCGAAGGCTATCGCATCGCCGCGCTCAACGGCCTCAACAAACTGACCGGGGCCGCTGCCCGCAAGTGGATCTAGCGTACATACTGCGGCGGGGAGCCGCTCCCCTCAGGGGCGCACCCCCCGCCGCGTCGTGTCCTTGAATCGGCGGTTCTAGAGCTTCCAGTACTTGTCGACGTCGCGCTGGTACGCACTCACCTTGCCGCTGAGCACGTCGGCGACCTTGACCACCTGCCCCGAGACGCCCGACTCGTAGATCGCCTCGCTCACCGCCTTGCTGCGCAGCCCTTCCTCGGCGTCGATCTCCACCTTGCGGCCGGTGCTGAGGGCGTCGATGAAGTCCCACAACTCCAGGAAGGTGCCGTTGGTGATGCCGTAGGGGAAGAGGCGGTCCTGCTGCTTCTTGGAGAGGGTTTCGAGGTAGAGCTGCTGCAGCTTGGGCATGCTGTAGGTGGTGCCGTCGAGCAGCTGGGCCTCGCCGCGGGCCTGGAAGGCGGCCGGATGAAAGATATCCGAATCGACCAGGGTGCCCTTGTCGCCGCTGAGGGTGAGCTGGGTGAAACCCTTGCCCGGGGCAGCGATGGTCCAGGACCAGGTGCCGATCACCCCGCTCTTGAAGTTGAAGATGCTGGTCCAGAAATCCTCGCGCGCGTCGTTGACCAAGTCCTTGCCCTTGCGGTGGGGGCGTTGGTCGATCTGCTCGACGCGGGCGTAGACACTGTCGATCTCCCCGAACCAGTAGCGCATGGTGTCCACCCAGTGGGCACCGCTGTCCATGACCATGCCGCAGCCGCCCAGTTTGCGGTCGGTACGCCAGTGCCAGTTGGGGATCTGCGCCGGGTCCTGCCAGTTGGCGCTGACGGCGAACCAGAAGCGCGGGTCGCCCATCAGGTTGCTTTCGTTGAAAGCCCAGTGGATGGTGCGCTGGCCGATGCTGCGCCGGCACTGCTCGGCGGTGGCAGCGACCTTTTTGCACTTTTTGGCGGTGGCGATGATCTTTTTGGAGGCCTTCACCGTGATGCCGATGGGTTTCTCCACCAGCACATTGACCCCGCCCTCCATCAGTTGGCAGGCCAGCACGTGGTGCAGCCCGTGCGGGCTGCAGATGTCGGCCCCGTCGATCTTGCCGGGGTGGTTGAGCAGCTGGTCGACGCTTTTGTAGGTGGCCACCTCCCAGCCCATATTCTGTTTGATGCGGTTGGCAAAGGCCTGCGCCCGCTCCTCGACCTCGTCGACGGTGGCGACGATGCGGAAGCGTTTTTCGCCCTTGCGGAAGAGTTCCTCGTACCCGCTCAGGTGCGCCCCGGCCATGCCGCCGCAGCCGACCATCGCCAGGCTGATGACCTTGCCAGATTTTGTCGCCATGGGTACATCCTTTCGTCTTTGCGTGAAGATGCGCTGAGCTGTGGAAAAATATCAACAAAAGAGCACCGCTGAACAACACGCGCTCGAAGCCCTGCTGTTGGGTTGTATGTTGGCCGAACGAGTGCGCCTGGGCCGGCGGCTGCAGGAGTTGCGGCGCAGCCGGCGGCCGCCCGGCCCCGAACTGGAGAAGTTGCGGCGGCGGGCCGAGGCTTCGGTGCGGCTGCGCGAGGAACGCCGGCAGAAGGCTCCGGCGGTATCCTACCCGGCCGAGTTGCCCATCGCCGAGCGCAAGGACGAGATCCTGCAGGCCATCAAGGACCACCCGGTGGTGATCGTGGCCGGCGAAACCGGCTCGGGCAAGACCACCCAGTTGCCCAAGATCTGCCTGGAGGCCGGCCGCGGGGTGCAGGGCCGGATCGGGGTGACTCAGCCCCGCCGGGTGGCCGCGCTCTCCCTGTCGCGCCGCCTGGCCGAGGAACTGGGCGTGGGCTGGGGCCGCGAGGTGGGTTGCAAGATCCGCTTCAGCGACCAGACCTCCCCCCAGACCTACATCAAGATGATGACCGACGGGGTGCTGCTGGCCGAGATCCACAGCGACCCGCAGTTGCTCGAATACGATACCCTCATCATCGACGAGGCCCACGAGCGCAGCCTCAACATCGACTTTCTGCTCGGGTATCTTCGGCAGGTACGCCAGCGGCATCCGGATCTCAAGCTGATCATCACCTCGGCCACCATCGATACCGAGGCCTTTTCGCAGGCCTTCGACCAGGCCCCGGTCATCCAGGTATCGGGGCGCCTCTATCCAGTGGAGACCCGCCACTGGCCGCTCGAAGAACTGATGGGCGAGGGCGAAGACCTTTCGTACACCGAGGGGGCGGCCATGGCGGTGGAGCGGCTGCTGGCCGAGGCGGAGGGGGGCGATGCGCTGGTTTTCATGCCCACTGAGCGCGACATCCGCGAGACCTGCCAGTTGCTCGAGGGCCGGCTGGGAAGCCGGGTCGAGGTATTGCCGCTCTTCAGCCGCCTTACCGCCGCTGAACAGCAGCGCGTTTTTTCGCTGCAGGGCCGGCGCCGGGTGGTGGTGGCCACCAATATCGCCGAGACCTCTCTGACCATCCCCGGCATTCGCTATGTAGTGGACACCGGTTTGACCCGCCTGAGCCGGTACAATCCGCGCAACCAGACCCAGCGCCTGCCCATCGAACCCATCTCGCAGAGCAGCGCGGCCCAGCGCCAGGGCCGCTGCGGCCGCGTGACCGAAGGCATCTGTGTGCGCCTCTACCCCGAGGCCGAGCTGCTGGCCCGGCCCTACTACACCCAGCCCGAGATCCAGCGGGCCAATCTGGCCGAGGTGATCCTGCGTATGCTCGACCTGGGCCTGGGCCAGGTCGAGGACTTCCCTTTCCTCGATCCGCCCCAGCCCCAGGCCATCCGCGGCGGGTACCAACTGCTCGAAGAACTCGGCTCCATCGACGGGCAGCGCCGGCTCACCCCTCTGGGCCGGCGCCTGGCCCGGCTGCCCACCACGCCCACGGTGGCCCGCATGCTGCTGCAGGCCCAGGAGGAAGGCGCCCTCGAGGAGGTGCTGGTCATCGCCGCCGGCATCAGCGCCCAGGACCCGCGCGAGCGCCCGGCCGACCAGCAGGAGGCCGCCGACCAAATGCACCGCCGCTTCGCCCACGCCCAGTCCGACTTCCTGGTGCTGCTCAATATCTGGAAAGCCTACCACACCGAGCTGGACGAGTTGCAGACCCAGAGCCGTATGCGCCGCTTCTGCCGCACCCACTTCCTCTCGTATATGCGCATGCGCGAGTGGCGCGACATCCACGCCCAGTTGAGCGACACCCTGCGCGAGCTGGGGGACTTCACCTGGAACCCGGAGCCAGCTTCGTACGAGGCGGTACACCGGGCGATCACCAGCGGTCTGTTGAGCAACATCGCCCGCAAGAAGGAGCACAACCTCTACCAGGCGGCGCGCAGCCGCGAAGCCATGCTCTTCCCCGGTTCGGGGCTCTTCCAGAAGAAGACGCCGCGTGCCGGCAGTGAAGGGGAGGACAAGAGCCCGGACAAAGGCGCACCGCCCTGGATTGTGGCGGCCGAAATGGTCGAGACCTCGCGGCTTTTCGCCCGCACCGCCGCCCGTATCGATCCGGCCTGGCTGCTGGACCTGGGCGGCCACCTGTGCCGCTTCTCCTACAAGGATCCGGCCTGGAACACCCGGTCCGGCCGGGTGCTGGTGCGCCAGACCGCCACCCTCTACGGCCTGGAGATCGCCACCCAGCAGGTGCCCTACAGCCGGGTGGACCCCAAGGCCGCCACCGAGTTGTTCATCCGCCAGGCCCTGGTCGAGGATCAGATCCGCGCCAGCCACGCCTTTCTGGAACACAACCGCCGGCTGCGCGAGAAGGTGGAGACCTGGCAGACCCGGGTGCGCAGCCGCGAAGGGGTGGATGTGGACCAGGCGGTGTACGAGTTCTACGCCCGGCACCTGGAGGAGGTCTCCTCGGTACACGACCTCAACCGGCTGGTGCGGGCCAGGCGGGCGGCCGAGCCGCGTTTTCTCTTTATGACGGAAGAGGATCTGCTGGGCGACCGGAAGCTGCGCGGCAACCTCGACGCCTTCCCCGACGCCCTGATGCTGGACGGCCAGGAGTTGGCCCTCGAGTACGCCTACCGCCCCGGCCAGGACGAGGACGGGGTGACCGTCAAGCTGCCCTACAAACTGGTGGATGCCATCGACCCGCAGGTGCTCGAGTGGCTGGTGCCCGGCCTGCTGGAGGAGAAGATCGCCTGTCTGCTGCGTTCCCTGCCCAAGGCCCTGCGCCGGCAGTTGATGCCCATCAACGACAAGGCGGCGCAGATCGCCGCCCAACTGCAGCCCACCCATCATACCTTCCTCGAGTCGCTGGAGGTCTTTGTCGCCACCCGGTACGGGGTGCGCATCCAGCCCGGCGACTGGGACCTGAGCGAGGTGCCCGAACACCTGCGCATGCGGGTCGAGGTGCAGGGGGTGGAGGGCAAACCGGTGCTGGCCAGCCGCGACCTGGAGGCCCTGACCCAGCAACTGGAAAGGCACGACACCCCCACGGAATTGGCGGCCTGGAGAAAGGCTGCGGCCGAGTGGTCGCGCGAAGGGCTGAAGGGCTGGACCCTGGGTGACCTGCCCCAGCGGGTCGAGGTGGCGGCGGTAGCCGGTCTGCCATTGTGGGGGTGCCCGGGGCTGGAAGTGATCGAAGGCGGGGTGAACCTCAAATTATACAAGGTTCGCGAGGAGGCCGAAGCCGGCAATCGCGCCGGTCTGTTGCGCCTGTACGAGCAGGAACTGGCAGCCGAGATGGCCTATCTGAAAAAAGAAATGGGCGCCCTGTCCCAGCTCAAGGACCTGTACCGGTCCCTGGGTACCCTGGCGGAGTTGCAGGAGGATGCCCTGATCCACCTGAAGAACCATCTGTTCGGCCGGGACCAGCTCTACCCTCTCGACGAAGCCTCCTACCTGGCCGGCAAGGCCCGGGCCCAGGAGCGGTTGCGCGGCCTGGCCCCGCCCTTCCTCGATCTAGTGGAGTCCCTCTTGCAGGTCTACAAACAGATCCGGCTCTGCCTCCATCCCTATCCGGGTATCGAGACCGACGTGCAGCGCCTGCTGCCCAAACACTTCCTGCGGCAGCTCAGCTATGAGCGCCTGCCCCATCTGCTGCGCTACCTCAAGGCGGTGTTGTTGCGCGCCGAACGGGCGCGGCTCAACCCGGCCAAGGATGCGCAGCGGGCCGCACAGGTGCGGCCGTACCAGGAAGCCCTGGACCGGTTCCCGGGTTCCCCTGCGGCAGCCAACGAGTCCCGGCGGGTCCTGGCCGAGGAGTGCCGCTGGCTGGTGGAGGAGTTCCGGGTGTCGCTCTTTGCCCAGGAACTGGGCACGGCCCAGCCGGTGTCGATCAAACGCCTGGCGCAGAAGTTCGAGCAACTCGAGCAGGGCCGATGATCCGGGCCTTTGTTTTTGACCTGTGCGACACCCTGGTGCGCACCGCCGGCATCACCAAACTGGAGGAGGTGCCGGGTATCCCCAGTGGTGAGGAGGTCGAGCGCTGGCTGCGGGCCAGCCCGCTTTTTCCGGCCTACGAGCGGGGGGAGGTGGATACCGAGGTTTTTTTGGGGGCGCTGCGCGCAGATCTGGGGCTCGAGCTGGCCATCGGCGAATTGGGGGCTGCTTTTGCGGGACTGATCCTGCACGAGATCGAGGGCATGCCGCAGTTGCTGCAGGCCCTGCATCCGCACTATCCGCTCTATGCCCTCTCCAACAACAACCCGCTGTTGTGGCAGGGTATACAGCAGGTCAGTCCCGCCATCGGCCTCTTTGCCGGGATCTTTCTTTCCCAGGAGATCGGGCTGCTCAAGCCCGACCCCCGCGCTTTTGCCTACGTGCTGGAGCAGATCGGGCTGCCCGCCCAGGAGGTGGTGCTGGTGGACGACAACCCGGCCTGTGTGGCGCAGGCCCTGGCCCTGGGGTTACACGGCCTGCTCTTCACCGACACGCAGGCCTTGCGGCGGGATCTGGAAGTCCTGATGGGGGTAAGTCTTGTAGAATTTGAGGCGGGGATATAATTTATACCAGATAAACCGATTGCGGGAACAGCAGTTCGAGAGGAGTGAATCCGATGGGACCCTTTGAGTTTTTTGCCTTGGCGATCATGATGGTGATGATCATCCTGGTGGTGATAGCCAAGATCTTTACTTCTCAGAGGATCAATCTGATGAAAGTGCAGATCGCCCAGGTGGTGCATATCCGCCAGGAGGCGTACAACCGCCTGAAAAGCGCCCAGTCACAAAAGGGTGTGGCCGATCAGGGCCAGCGGATGTTGATCGACAAACGGAATAAACTGGTGAAGAAGATCGCCAAGCTCAAGGAAGAGATCAACAACATGGAAAAGGACGAGTCCGCCCGAAAGCAGCGGACCTCCATGCGCAAAGTCGATCTCGAGTAGCGGCGCCCAGCGTTACAGATTCGCCGCCATCCAGCGGTAACATTTTTCGTATCCCACCCCACCCTGCGCCTCGGGCCCCTCGTATTCGGCGGCCCAGGCGCCCTGGTAGCCCGCTTCCCGCAGACATTTGATCGCCCAGTCCAGGTGGATCTCGCCATCCCCCAGCGCCGCCCCTTTGTAGTTCTTGCCCCGGGGCTGGTCGTTGGTGCCGTCCTTGAGGTGGACGTGGAAGGTGTGGGGGGCCAGGATTTGGTAGAAGTGATCGATCTGCTCCAGGGAATGCCCGAACCAGCGGTAGTTCATGGTGTCGAGGTTCACCCCCAGGCGCTTTGAACCGACCCGCTGGATGAGGCTCAACTGCCAGTCTCCGTCGTTGGTGGAGACCCCGTGATTGTCCAGGGCCATACGCACCTGGGCCTTTTCGGCGATCTCGGCGCAGCGCTGGAAACCCTCTAGCATCAATCCATCCCACTTGCTCTCGTCGGGCACCTGATTGTTGCGGTTCCAGCCCCCGTCCATACGCAGCACGTCGGTGCCCAGGTGGGCGGCCAGCCCGAAGACGTAGCGGCAGCGCTCGATCTGGGCCTGGAGATCGGCCGGGTTGGCCTGGATGAAGTCGTTGCCGGCGGTGAGCGCCGAAACCTGCATGCCGTGCTTCTCTACCAGCTTGCGCACGGATTCGGCCCGCTGCTCGCCGTCCTTGGCCTGACCGTCCCAGACATCCCCCACCTGCAGTTCGCAGTAGCGGTAGCCGATCTGGCTGGCCTTGGCCAGGAATCCTTCCAGGTCGAAACCGGGCCAGTTGTAATGGATGACGCCGATCTTGGCAGCCATGGTTTTTCTCCTTTGCCGTATTACAGGATGGCCAGCAACTCCACCTCGAAGATGAGGGTGGCACCCGGCGGGATACGCCCGGGGATGCCGCGGTCGCCGTAGGCCTGTTCGGGCGGGATGACCAGCTTGGCCTTGCCGCCCACCTTCATCATCTGCACCCCCTCGGCCCAGCCGGGGAATACCTGCTGGAGCGACATCTCGGCCGGCTGCCCTTTCTGGACGGAGCTGTCGAAGACCTCGCCGTCGATGAAGGAACCGGTGTAGTGGACCCGCACCTGGGCGTTGGGGCCGGGCTGCGCGCCGGTGCCGGGGGTCAGTTCCTGATAGACCAGCCCGGAAGCGGTCCGGACCGCGCCCGGTTCGGCGGCGGCCTTATCGAGGAAGGCCCGGCCTTCGACCTTCTTGCCTTCGGCGGCCTTGGCCATACGCGCGTTGAGGGCCTCGGCCAGCTTGGGGCCGTACTCCTGCAGGCTCACCACCCGCTCCTTGTTGAGCATGGCGTCCTTGAAGCCCTTGGCAATGAGGTCGAGTTCCTCGGCCGACAACTGCCCCTTGAGGTTGGAGATGCTGCTTTCGGCCAGGCCCAGGCCGATGGCGTACATGATCTTCTGGTCTTCGCTTTCTACCTTGGGCTCTTTGGCGCCACAGCCCAACAGTGCGAACAGGGCAATGCCTGCCAGCAGGATGGTCGCTTTCATGAGATGCTCCGGAGATAAAAGAATTAAGAGGGCGGGATGACTGCTTTTGAAAGTAGGTACAAGCATGAGATCCGGCAAGCGCGCGGGGCGTTAACCGAGCCGCAGGATCAGGCTCTGCAGGGGTTGGAGATGGAAGGTGAAGCCCCCGGATTGCCCGAGGGGAAGCGGCGGTGAAGGCAACTGGAACGCCGCATAGGTATCGTAGAGGGGGGTCGCCTTTCCCACGGCAAAGGGCAGGTATTCGAAGGTATAGGTGAGGGTGCGGGGCTGGCTGCTGTCCAGATGGTGCAGCACCAGCAGGGCGCCCCGGTCGGTGTAGCGGGTATAGGCCAGGATCCGGTCGTCGGGGTCGCCGCCGGCAAATTCGTTGCGCAGATAGTAGACCTTGCCCTGGGCAAATTCCTCCCAGGCTGTCCGTTGCTGGTGCAGGTGATGGTAGGCCTGCACCAGCGAGGCGCGGGGTTGCTGCTGGGCCAGGTGCGGCTGGAGCAGGGTGGGATTCTCGAAGTCGGTGCGCAGCTCCTCTCCCCATAGGCTGCCCCACTCCAGGCCGTAGAGCAGGTTGCTGCGCCCGGCCAGCCCGGCCGACAGGTCGATGAGGGAGGCCTGCAGGTTTTTCAGCAGGGCCATCAGCAACGGGCGCTGATCCCGTTCCGGTTGCACCGGACAGGGCAGTTCCTGCCAGTAGCGGGCGGTATGGGGCTCTTCCTGCAGGCGGCGGGCAAACTTCTCGTGCCAGACCGCCGTAGCGCGCGGGCTGTCGTGGTTCTCGAAATAGGCCAGGGCCAGGGTACGGCCAGCGAAGCGGCCGTGCATCTCCTCGAGAAACTGGATGAGGGGGCGGGCGTGTTCCGCGTCGCGGTGGAAGTCGACCAGCAGCGCATAGATGGCATCGGTGGGCACATCCAGGGCCTCGTCGAGGGCGCAGAGGGTCTCGCCCAGCACCAGGGCTTCGGGCTGCACCGCGGCGATGCGGTTCTTGATCCGCTTGAGGAAGGGGCGGTCCACGGTCTGGCTGGCGTCGATACGCACCCCGTCCAGGCCGCATTGCTCGATCCAGTAGGGCGCCACCCCCAGCAGGTATTCCTGCAACTCTTGGTTAAAAACCAGATCGAAGAGGGCCACGTCCGAGTAGACCAGCCAGGCGATGCGATGGATGGCCGGCCGGCCTTGCTCGTCGCGCACGTACCACTCGGGGTGCTGGCGGATCAGGGGGTTGTCGCGGCTGGTCTGCATCAGCACCAGGTCGAAGATCACCCGTTTGCCCAGCCGGTGGGCGCGGCGGGCCAGTTGCCGCAGTTCGGCTCTGCCGATCACCTGCACCAGGGCCTCGCGGCCCCGCAGGGCCAGGGCCTGGGCCAGGGGCAGCCGCCCCAGCTCGGCGGGGCTGAGACCCCATCCTTCCAGATCGCCGGGCTGCACCAGCCCCTCCCCCACCAGCGCGGCCAGGTCTGCCGCTTCGGGCGGGGTGGCCAGCTCCGGGTCGAGTTGGTAGAAATCCGCCACGGCGTACGGGCTGCCCAGCGCGTCCTTGCGCACATCCTCGCCGCTGTGCAGGTCGAGGAATCCGGGCTTGAAAAAGGGCAGCAGGTAGATCACGTCGACCGGCAATTGCTCGAGCTGGGCGGTGAGCTGGGCGAAACGGCCGCTGTGGAAATCCCCCTCCCTCATACTCGCCCCCACCTTGCGCACGCAGACCTCCATGACCGAGGGGCAACGGCTCAGCCACTGGGGACTGACCACCACCACCCCGTCTTGGTTGCGGGCGATCTGGCTGAGGCCGACCCACTCCTTCTCCGGATCGTCTATGGGCAGCGGGTCAGCGGAAAACTGGACCGTATAATTGAAGGCTCCGGTGGTGGAAAGGGCGAATTCGGCCGATTCGAAGACCAGGTTCTGGCCGGAAAGCACCGGCGATCCCTGCGGATCGCATACCAGGCGCATGGGCAGGTGGCGGCCCAGGCCCGGCTGGAATTTGCCCTCCCGGTCCAACTCGCCGCGCTGGTTGGCGTCGGTCCACAGGCGCACATCCACTTCCCCTTCGCGCACCTGGTCGCAGGGCAGGGCGGCGACGAAGAGCTCGACCCGCACCCGGGCCCGGGCCTGGGGTCGGGAGGAGCCGACAAAGACCCGCGCCAGCGTGGGGGAAAACAACTCGCCGTCGATCTGGATGGACATACTGCCGGCCCATACCATCCAGTTGTCGAAATGGTTGGGGGCATAGGTGCGGTGCAGTTGCCCGAAAAACACCGCACGGCGCAGCTCAGGGGTGGCGGTCATGTGGTTAATGCGCCTGCTGATAGTGGCGTCGCAGCAGATCGACGCCGAAGTCGTTTTCCAGGTCGCGCCACACCGCATGGATGTGGTTGGCGTCGTTCTGGGTGTTGTCGTACTCGGCCAAGAAGGCAGGGCCCTGGACCCGATAGTAGTGGGGCTGGCCGCGTTCGATGCCGCCGGCCCAGGCAAAACGCACTGCATTCAGGTCGGCGCGCACGAGTTTGCCCCATTCCACCCGGGCCAACTCCTCGGGCAGACGGTGGATGTAGACCTCGATCAGGGCCTGCAGCACCTGGCGCTGGCCCGCATTCATGCCGGCCCCGGCCAGCCCTTCGGGTTTGATCTCCTCGCCCACCTGGGGTACGTTGCGGGTGAGGATGTCGGCGGGAGCTTCGGTGCTGATCAGGGCCACCTGGCGCTGGGAGGCGTCGAGTTCTCTGATCAGTTGCCGGCCCAGATCCTCTTCTTCCTTGAGGGCGCGCAGCCCGGTCTGGTCGCCGTGGCGCACCTGGGCCGGGTTGGCCCCGAAGAAGGTGGGGGTGGGGCCGACCATGGAGCCGGCCACCAGGGTATAGTTGAGGGAGATGTGGTGGCCTTCGAAGCGCCAGCTCCAGGGCGCCTCGCCGCCGGGGCTGCCGAAAACACTCACATAGTAGAGTTCGGGATCGCGGGGGAAGCGGCGCGCGGTCCCCTCGAGCTGGTGCAGGATGGGCTCGAGGGCCATGATGGTCTGGGTCTTCTGGTACCCGGATGGGCTTAGCCCGGTGGCCACCAGTTGCAGGGCGAGTTGGCGCTGGCGGGGGTCCATCTCCTTGAGGGGCAGACCGACCCGGTCGCAGGGGATATAGTACCAGTCCTGGCGCAGGGTCTCGTCGGCGAAGTCCAAACAGGTCTTGGCCCGCTGGCCGGCGTCGAGGGCCGCCAGAAAAGCCTGGGCTGCCTCAGCCATGCGTTTGGCGCTCTCTGCCTCGCGGTAGATCTGCTTCAGGTCCATTGGGTCTCCCTATGGATAGTGGAGCGGCGGGGAGCGGCCCCTTCGCTCATTCTCGCCGGCCATCCCTGGCCGGCTCCGAGGTCAGTCCTCCGGGGCGCAGTCCTGCGCCCCTTGGAGGACCGAAATCCGCTCAGGGGCTCACTCCCCACCGCTCAGTCATTAGGCATCCGGTTGCGCAGGTCGTCGTGCAGGTCCACGGTGGTGTATTGTTCGCCGCGGATGCCGATGGCCACGCGCAGGAAGTTCAGGGGTTCGGCGGTGGGGTTGTACAGGCCGTGGTGTTGGCCGATGCCCTGCCAGGTCACCGAGCCGGGTTCGACGGCAAAGGTCTGGTCGTCGAGGGTGAGATAGCCCTGCCCGCCGAGGACAACAAAACACTCTTCGAGGGCATCGTGGTAATGGTACCCCAGTGAACTGCCGGGGGCCAACACGGCGTGGTCGAGGAAGACCCAGGGGCTGCAGAAATCACCGGGACCCCAGATGTGGCGGGTGGCGATCTGTCCAACGCCACCATGGATGGATGGCCGCCACTTGAGCCGGGCCGGGTCCACGGGCTGGGCGAGGAGAGCGCGGGCCACCGGAGCGCCGCCCTGCAAATGGGCGCCCAGGCGCAGCAGTCGGGCCGGAGTTTCCCCAGTGTGCCTCAGGGTATGAGGCCAGCCCACCTCACAGAGCGCCACTGCGGGTCCGGCCATCTGGATTTCCAGGTCGGGCCCGGCCAGTTCTACGGCCCCCTCCAGCAGCAGATAACCCACCTCGCGATCGGCAGCACCGGCCATATTGGCGCGGGCACCGGTGGCCAGCGTCAGGTACTGCAACTCGCGCCAGGCCGAAGCCATCTCCAGGTCGGGGAAAACCGGGGTGCCTGCGGGAGCATTTCCGGGCAGCGCGCTGAGACGGGTGTGGTGCATGGGATCCTTTCGCCAGAGCTGATAAGGTACGCGGCGCAATAGACGCTATCAACAGCGAGACGGGCTGTCTTGACAGTTTGCGCCTGAGGTGAGTAGGTTTGCAAAACCCCGCTAGCCGACTCTGAGGAGACAGCCATGCCAGCCAAAAACAACCACAAACCCATCCGTGTCGGGGTCCTGGGCCAGGGCCGCAGCGGTCTGGACATCCATTCGCGCTGGTTTCAGCGTTCGCCCGGCAAGTACCAGATCGTCGCCATCGCCGATGCGCTGGCCGACCGCCGCCAGCGCGCCGAGACCGAGCTGAAGTGCGAGACCTACGCCGACTACCGCCGGCTGCTGGCCCGCGACGACCTGGACCTGGTGGTCAACGCTCTGCCCAGCCATCTGCACCCCAAGGTCAGTGTCGAGGCCCTGGAGGCCGGCCACCACGTGGTCTGCGAAAAACCCCTGGGTTGGAAGGTCTCCGAAGTGGATCGCATGATCCAGGCGGCCAAGAAGGCGCGGCGTATCCTGGCCCCCTTCCAGCAGTCGCGCTACGCTCCCTATTTCCAGAAGGTGAAGCAGGTCATCGACTCGGGCGTACTGGGCCGCATCGTGCAGATCAACGTCTCCTTCAACGGCTTTGCCCGCCGCTGGGATTGGCAGACCCTGCAGGAGTTCAAGGGCGGCAATCTGCTCAACACCGGCCCGCACCCGATGGACCAGATCGTCTGCCTGCTCGACTTCAAGATGCCCGACCAGGTCCTGTGCGCCTTCGACCGGGCCAATACCTGGGGCGACGCCGAGGATCACGTCAAGGTGGTGATGCGCGGCAAAGGCCAGCCGGTCATCGATCTGGAGATCTCCTCCTGCTCCCCGTATCCGCGCGACACTTATGTGGTATACGGCACCCAGGGCGGCCTGAGCGGCGGGGCCGGCGGCATGCGCTGGCGGTACTTCGACCCGCGCCGCGCCCCCAAGCAGCAGTTGATCCGCCCCTCCCTGCCCGGCCCCAGCTACTGCCGCGAAGAGCTGAAATTCATCGAGAAGAGCTGGCAGCCCGCCAAAGCGCAGCAGAATTTGTTCAATTATATGTCGAAGTGTTTCTACGACCACCTCTATACGGTATTGCGCGAGGGCGCCCCGCTGCACATCACGCCTCATCAGGTGCGGATGCAGATCGCCCTCATTGAGGAGTGCCACCGGCAGAACAAGCTGTCCCGCCTGCCGGTCAAAGGATGGCCCAAAGGAGAATGACGATGAACGCCGAAAAGGAACAACAACTGGTCGCCGCCCTGGCCCGGTTGCCGCGCGTCAAACTGGCCTCGGTGTTGCCCACCCCGCTCGAGGAGATGCCCCGCCTGAGTGCTGCCGTTGGTGGCCCGCCGATCTACATCAAGCGCGATGATCTGACCGGCCTGGGCTACGGGGGCAACAAGACCCGCATGCTGGAGTTCTCGCTGGCCGACGCGCTGCGCCACGACGCCGACGTGATCGTCACCGGCGCCGGGGTGCAGTCCAACTACTGCCGGCAGATGGCCGCCGCCTGCGCCCGCCTGGGCCTGGAACTGCACCTGTTGTTGCGCCCTATCCGCGAGGTGGACAAGGTCCAGGTGCAGGGCAATCATCTGCTGCAGCGGCTCTTCGGGGCCAAGTGCACCATCCTGCCCGGGGGGGGCGCCGAGCCGCAGGCCAAGGCCATTCTCGCCCGCATGGAGGAGTTGCGGCAACAGGGCCGCCGGCCCTACTGGCCGCGACAGGCCGAAACCGTGGACATCGATGCGCTGGCGTACGCCGAGTCGGCCCTGGAGATCGTGCAGCAGAGCCGGGCTCAGGGTATCAACCCCTCCCATATCTACCTGTCGGCTCTGGACACCACCCAGTCCGGGGTGGTGCTGGGGTTGCAGTACGTGGAGAGCCCGATCCACGTGCGCGGCTTCAGTCCCTTCGAGAAATGGCCCCAGCGCTTCGAGAACATGGCGCGTATCGCCAACCAGGGCGCGGCTCGTCTGGGCCTGGATATCCAGTTCAAGGCGGGGGACTTCGACAACGATGACGGCCAGGTGGGCGAGCGCTACGGCATTCCCACGCCCCAGGGTCTGGAAGCGCTGCGGCTGGTGGCCCGCACCGAGGGCATCCTGCTGGACCCGGTGTACACCAGCAAGGCCATGGCGGGGCTGATCGCCGATATCAAGGCGGGCAAGCTGGCCAAGGATAAGCCGGTGGTCTTTCTGCACACGGGCGGCTCGCCGGCGATCTTCGGGTACGCGCCCGAGGTGTTGGGGAACTGACGAGGCGATGGGCGGTGGGGAATGGCCAGGGCCACGCTAGGACGCGTCGGGGAGCGACCCACTCCGACCTTTCCCAAGGCGCGGACGTTGCCCCTAGGGTGCGTCGGAGAGTGCACCCCTTCGCTCATTCTCGCCGGCCATCCCTGGCCGGCTCCGAGGTCTGTCCTCCGGGGCGCAGTCCTGCGCCCCGGAGGACCGAAATCCGCTCAGGGGTACACTCCCCGCCGCTACGCTATTGTTGTTGGCTGGCGGGGTCATCGTTGTGCCGGAGTGAGTGAGGGCCGGTGATGATGGCGGATGCGGACGCTCCAGTGGTCGGGAACCTCTTCGCCAAGGTGCCGGCGCAGTTGCCCGAGGAGTTGTTCGAGGCGCTGTTGCAGACGCCGGCCTTCACCCTGGAGCGCATTGTCTCGCGGGGGCATCGCAGCGCACCGGGGCAGTGGTACGACCAGGAGCGGGCCGAGTGGGTGCTGGTGGTGCAGGGGCGGGCGCGGCTGGTTTTTGAAGGAGGCGCAGAGGTGGTGGAGATGAGGGCGGGTGATTATGTACAGGTCCCGGCCCATTGCCGGCACCGGGTGGAATGGACGGACCCAGATCAGGAGACGGTATGGTTGGCGCTACACTATTGATGAGCAACGAGAAGGGGAGAGCGGGGAAAGGCCCTGCCAGTCCGCGGATCGCCGTGTGGGCGGCGCTGCTGCTGTCCGCGCTTTTCTGGGCTTGCGGGGACAAGGAGTCGCCCACTAGCCAGGAGCAGACCCCAGTGACAGAAACTGCCTTGCGCGACACGGTTACCGCCAGCGGCCTGCATTTCATCGATCTGGTGCGGGGGACCGGGCCGGCGCCCCATGCCGGCGACGTGGTGGAGACTCACTATACCGGTTGGCTGGAAGACGGCACCAAATTCGACAGTTCCCTCGACCGGGGCGAACCGCTGCAGTTCGTGCTGGGCCGGGGCTATGTGATTGCCGGCTGGGACGAGGGCCTCGCCCTGATGCGCCAGGGCGGCAAGGCCCGGCTGGTCATCCCTCCTGACCTGGCCTACGGGGCGCGGGGCGCCGGCGGGGTGATCCCACCCAACGCCACGCTGACCTTCGAGGTGGAACTGGTTCGGGTGCGCTGACCGCCGGGGTTGCGGTGGCGCGGCTGGGCGCGCGCTGGTTCTCAATACCGGCATCAGGGCGTATGTTTCCTCCATGACCGAACCCCCCATCCTACCCATCCTCGGCGTCGAGGCGCAGATCACCGAGCATTTGCGCCGGTCCAACCGTCTGGTGCTGAGCGCCCCCACGGGCTCGGGCAAAACCACCCAGGTGCCGCAGATCCTGGGCCGCAGCGGTGCGGTAGTGGGCCAAATCCTGGTGCTGCAGCCCCGCCGCCTGGCCGCCCGCTGGGTGGCCACCCGCGTGGCGGAGGAAGTAGGCAGCCCTCTGGGCGAAGAAGTGGGATACCAGACCCGTTTCGAAAGCCGGATCAGCCCCCGCACCCGCATCCGCTTCCTCACTGAAGGCATCTTCCTGCGCCTGATCCAGCACGACCCCTTGTTGTCGGGGGTGGGCGCGGTGCTGCTGGACGAATTCCACGAGCGCAGTCTCTCCAGCGACCTGGCCCTGGCCCTGACCCGCCGCCTGCAGGAAACCCATCGCCCTGATCTGAAACTGGTGGTGATGTCGGCCACCCTGGAGACCCGCGCCGTGGCCGGCCATCTCGGTTGCCCGGCCGTGGAAGCCAGTGGCCGCACGTACCCGGTGGAGACCCGCTACCTGCCCCGCCCTACACAGGAACCGGTCTGGGACCAGGCCGCCCGCACCCTGCGCCTCCTGCTGGAGGGCGGTGCCGAAGGCGAAGTGTTGATCTTTATGCCCGGCGGGTACGAGATCCGCCGCACCATCCAGGCCTGCCAGCAGCTGCGCTGGAACGAAGAGTTGTTCTTCCTCCCCCTGCACGGTTCCCTGCCCGCCGACCAGCAGGACACCGCCCTGCGCCCTGCGGCCCGGCGCAAGGTGATCGTGGCCACCAACGTGGCCGAGACCTCCATCACCATTCCGGGGGTGCGCCATGTCATCGACAGCGGCCTGGCCCGCGTGCACCGCCACGACCCGCGGCGCGGCATCAACGTGCTGATGATCGAAGCTATCAGCCAGGCCTCCGCCGACCAGCGTCAGGGCCGGGCTGGCCGCACCGCTGCCGGCACCTGCACCCGGCTGTGGTCCGAGGCCGAACACCACGCCCGCCCGGCCCACGCGGTGCCCGAGATCCAGCGGGTGGACCTGGCCGAGACCCTGCTGCAGTTGGAGGAGATGGGGCTGGAGCTGGAGGGCCTGCAGTGGTTGGAACCGCCGCAGGAATTGGCCGTGGCCCGTGCCCGCCGTCTGCTGCAGGGGTTGGGGGCGCTCGATGAGGAAGGGTCTCTCACCCCGCTGGGCCGGCAGTTGGCCGCCTTCCCCATGCACCCCCGCCTGTCGCGGCTGCTGGTCGAGGCCCATCGCCGCCGCTGTTTGGGCCGGGCTCTGGTGTGGGCGGCCCTGCTGGGTGAACGCGATATCCTGACCCCGCCCCTGCGCCCTCAGTATACCCAGAGCGACGAGGCCTATCCCTCGGACCTGGAGGTGCGCGAGAAGGGGTTCCAAAGGGCCAAACAGGCCCGTTTCGAGGTGCAGGCCTGCGCCGCGTTGGGCCTCAGCGCCCAGGCTTGCCGCGAGGTGGACCAGGTCAGCCGCCAGTACCGCGACCTGTGCCGGCAGGCGGGCCTTTCTCCCGACAGCGCCGGGCAGACCGAGGAGTTGAGCAAGTGCCTGATCGCCGCCTTCTACGACCAGGTGGCTTTGCGCCGCGACCCCGACAACCTGAGCTGTGCCATGGCCGGCCAGCGCCGGGTGGAGCTGGACCGGCAGAGCGCGGCGCGGCCGGCCGGCATGCTGGTGGCCGCCGAGGTGCGCGAGCTAGAAATCAGTGGCGCGGTGCGGACCGTGCTTTCGCTGGCCAGTGCCATCGAGCCGGAGTGGCTGGAGGAGGTGGAGGCAGAGCGGGTGGTGGTGCGGATCGAGATGATGTGGAACAGCGAGATGCGGGCGGTGGAGCAGCGCGAGGTGCACAGCTTCGAGGGCCTGGTGTACGCGCAACGGGTGCTGCCCAAGGCCAATCCTACAGAGGCTGCCGAGATGCTGGTGGCGCGCATCGAGGCCGGCGAGTTGGTGCTGGAGCGCTGGGATCAGAGTGTGGAGCAGTGGCTGGCCCGCGCCCGGGCAGTGGCAGCCTGGTTTCCCGAGCGGGGCCTGCTCACCTACACCCCCGAGGAAGTGCGGGTGATCCTGCACGAGATCGTCGCCGGGGCCACCCGCTATAGCCAGCTCCGCGAGCGGGCCTGCCTGCCGGCGGTGCAGGGGGCCCTCTCGTGGCAGGACCAGCAATTCGTCGAACAGATGGCCCCGCTGCGCCTGCAACTGGCCAACGGGCATCGCCTCAAACTCGAGTACCAGGCCGGCAGTCCGCCCCGCGGCCGGGCCAAGATCCAGGAACTCTACGATGTCCGCGAAAGCCCGGCCGTGGCCGGCGGCCGGCAGCGGGTGTTGCTGGAGATCCTCGGTCCGCACTTCCGCCCGCTGCAGGTCACTGCCGACCTGTCCAGCTTCTGGCAGAACACCTACCCCGAACTCAAGAAAGAACTGCGCCGGCGCTACCCCAAGCACGAGTGGCGCTAGGCACTACTCAAGCCGAGGCGTAGGGTTTGCTGCGGTGGTAGATCAGTGGATTTTGCTCGTCCCAATCCAGCACATCCCCCTGCTTCAGCCTGGCCAGGTAGTCGGCGGGCAACACATTGGGCTGCCCGTTGAAGGTGCTGCCGTCGGGCATGTAGGCGCAGGTCATGGCCCGCCGCCGGCCCGGGGTCATGTTGGGGCCGGCCCCGTGGGCGGTGAGGCCGTTGTGGAAGGAGCAGGAGCCGGCCTTCATCGGGCCGGCCACGGCGCGGCGCTCGGCCCACTGGGGGTACACCTTGAAGAGGTCCCCCATGTTCTCGCCGATGCCGCAGCTCTCGAAGCGCGACTCCCGGTGGGAGCCGGGGATGAAGTAGAGGCAGCCGTTCTCGTAGGTGACATCGTCGAGGGCCACCCAGATGCTGGTGGAATGCGGCGAGAAGAAGGACCAGTACGGGTTATCGAGGTGCCAGGCCGTGGGGTTGGCCCAGGCCTCCTTGATCAGGGTCTGGTCGTGCCAGATACGAATGCCGTCCACCCCCTCCAGGTCAGCGGCCAGTTTGCCGATGGCCGGATCGAGCATGAGCCGGCGCATGACCGGGTGGTCCATCCACAGATTGATGCGCTGGGTGAAGACCCGGTCGTAGAAGGAGTCGCCGGACTGCCAGTCCTGGCGTCCCGCCAGCTTGAGTTTGCCGCGCTGGGCCACGGCCTCGTCCACGGCCTGGCGCCAGGTCTCCAGTTCGGCGGGGGAGAGGAAGTCCTCGATGACGATGAAACCCTGCTGGCGGTAGAGGGCGGTCTGCTCCGGGGTGAGGGCGCTTTTCATCGGCTCAGTCCCTGAAGTCCCCGAAGGTGAAAGCCTTCTCCAACTCCTCGAAGATGATCACGCCCTTCTCGTCGGCCTGCAGCAGGGTGGCCATGTAGTCGTGCCAGCGCTTGAGTTCGGGATGCTGCCGGCTCTTGTCCCAGTCCGCCTCGGTGGGGGCCATGGCGTGCAGGAAGAGCTGGTCGCGGTAGAGGAAGATCTGCATGCTCACGTTGTTGTCGGACATGCTGGCGGCAATGGCGGGCCACAGCTCGTCGTGGGCCTTTTTGTATTCGGGGTAACATCCGGGTTTCACCTTCATCAACATGCCGATGGTGAACATGGCGACTGCGCTCCTTATTGGTTATAGTTCAGACTTGGATGTATGAGGGCCAAAGGCGCTGGTCTCTAATCTAGTTTCCCGCACCGCGCCGGCCAAATGAAAAATGAGAGAGGATTGCCGCATGAAGCCCACCGACATCGACACGAATCCTGCCTTGATCTCCAAACCTATACAGCTGAGTTCCGGGGAGCCGGCGCTGCTGCGCCCCTTGCAGCGGGACGATGCCCACCGCCTGGGCCCCTATTTCATCAACCTTTCGGCCGAGACCCGGCGCCTCTACGCACCCCATGCCTTTGACCAGGAGACTGCCGACCGCATCTGCGCCGAGTTGGATAGCAGCCAGGCGCTGCGCCTGTTGGCCACCCGTGGGTCGGGCGCGGCTGAGGAGGTGATCGGCTATTTCATTCTGGTATTTGGGGTGCACGAGGGGGACCGGAAGCGGTACGAGCAACTGGGCATCGGCCTGGATGGCACAACGGACTGCACCCTGGCCCCGTCGGTGGCTGACGTGTACCAGAGCACCGGCCTGGGCAGTATCATGCTGGAGCACCTGTACCAGATTGCCCGCAACTGCGGTCGCAAGCGCATGGTGCTGTGGGGCGGGGTGCGCCAGGATAATCCGCGCGCGGTGCATTTCTACCGCAGGTTCGGGTTCGTGGAGAAGGGGCAGTTTCCGGCGGGTGGGGTCGACAACTACGATATGATCGCGCCGCTCTAGCGCGGCACCTGCAGCAATTCCCCCACCTTCTTCTGCAATTCCTTCTCGACGGCCTGGTTGATGTACAGGGTGGCCAGGGCGCATCCGTAGCAGTGTTCCTGGGTGGGCAGGGTATCGAGGGAGGGGATGCCGGCGCGGAGGTGGGTGTGCAGGTCGGCGTCGGCGATATTGCCCAAAGGTTGCAGGCGGCGGATGGCGTGGGAGCCGCAGCGGAATTGCAGCCCGTCGGGGGAGAAGGAGGCCTGGGTGGGGGCCACGTAGCAGTGGCGGGAGAGGGCCAGCTCGCCGTAGCGGCCGGTTGCGGCCGACTCGATGTACGCGTCTATCCCGCCCTGGTGTTCCACCCGCAGGAAGGGGTTGGAGAAGTAACCGAAGAGCACCCGCCGCTGATCCTTGGGCACCCCGAGCCTTTCCTGGTACTCGTCCCACAGTTGGCCGGCCCGGGGCCAGATCTCCGCGAAGAAGCGCCGGAACGCTTCGGCGTCCGGGCGCAGACCCGTATTGCTG
>JADZBP010000205.1 GCA_020852055.1 Candidatus Latescibacterota bacterium | reverse complement strand
GTGATGCTTCAGGATCAGAAACTGGCCATCCAAGTGCCGCGGGTGCGCAATGTGACCACCGGCAGCGAGCAACCGTTGACCACCTACCAGCAGTTGCAGGTGCCCCGCCAGCTGGATGCGGCGCTGCTCAAGCGACTGCTGCACGGCCTGGCCTGCCGCCAGTATGAAGCCTGCGCCGAGGTGGTGCCGCAGACCTTTGGCCTGTCGGCCTCTTCGGTGTCCCGGCGTTTCGTCCGCGCCACCGCCCGTCAGTTACGCCGTTTCCAGGAGCGCGACCTGAGCGACTATGATCTGGTGGCCCTGGTATTGGACGGCAAGAGCTTCGCCGACGAGGAGATGATCATCGCCCTGGGCATCACCCTGGAAGGGGACAAGATCCTCTTGGGCTTTGTCCAGGCCGCCAGCGAAAACGAGCGGGTCTGTCGGCAGTTCGTCCAGAGCCTGATCGACCGTGGCCTGCGTTACCAGCAGGGCCTATTGGTCCTCCTCGATGGTTCCAAGGGCTTGTATAACGGAGTGACCAAACCGCTGCAGGGTCAGGTGATGGTCCAGCGTTGCCAGTGGCACAAGCGGGAGAATGTGCTCTCCTACCTGAGCAAGGGCCAGCAGGCTTCGATACGCCGGGCGCTACAGAAGGCCTATGATCAGGCCACCTACGAGCAGGCCCGGGCGGCGCTCAACGCGCTCAAGCCGCAACTGGCTCTCGCCAACCAGTCGGCCTTGACCAGTCTCGAAGAGGGTCTGGAGGAAACCCTGACCTTGCATCGTCTGGGGCTGATGCCCTACCTGAAAAGGAGCTTCCGCACCACCAACATGCTCGAATCCATCAACAGCCAGGTTGAGCAGTTGACCGGCCGGGTCAAGAATTGGAGTACCTCAGCCCAGAGAGCTCGCTGGATGGCGGCGGCTCTGCTGGACATCGAACCACGACTGCGAAAGGTCAAGGGCGTCGCCTACCTGCCCTTGCTCCGACACGCGCTGCAAAAAGAACTGAACCTAATCGCATCAACAAAACTTGCTCATCACGCCTGAGCTATTTCAACTGACATTGGGACTTGACCGGCATACCTGCCTGGCCAGTACGATGGCCAGGCAGGTATAGACCTCTGTGCTGCTGCTAACGTAACCCCAGGAACTTCCACCGTGTCTCGTGAAGTGACTCTGACGTGGTCCCATAGAGTTCCGCCACTTTGGAAGTGGGACTTCCGAAGGAACCGGTGCAGACCCATATGCATACCGCAACAGGTTGAGCATTGAAGGCCCAAAAACAACTGGAGAAGCGCTAACATGGTCGGCGTAGTGTGGGAACG
Source organism: Candidatus Latescibacterota bacterium (assembly GCA_020852055.1). Lineage (GTDB taxonomy): Bacteria > Latescibacterota > UBA2968 > UBA8231 > UBA8231 > SICG01. The sequence continues at coordinate 42,559 of JADZBP010000205.1, read as the reverse complement.
AGCCCTGTTGCTCGATATGTATAGGACAATGTTAACCATCCGGCTCTGTGAAGAGAGCTTCGTCCCCTTCATTCTCGGTGGAACTATCCGTTGCCCCGTTCACCTCTACACCGGCCAGGAAGCCGTAGCTACCGGGCTGTGCAAGACCCTCAGGGAAACGGACTATGTCTTCGGCAATCATCGCTCGCACGGGCATTTCCTGGCAAAAGGTGGTAGCCTGATGGAGCTCGTGGCCGAAGTCTACTGCCGCGAGACCGGGTGCTCACGTGGACGCGGTGGGTCGATGCACCTGCTGGACGTAGGAAGGGGCATGCTCGGTTCCGCGCCGATCGTGGCCGGCACTATTTCACTAGCGCTGGGTGCGGCACTCGCCGCAAAGATCCGACGCGACAAGCGCGTGGTCGTAAGTTTCTTCGGCGATGGTGCCGCTGGGGAAGGTGTGCTGTACGAGGCAATGAACTTCGCTGCTGTAACGCAGTTACCCATTATCTTTGCGTGTGAGAATAACCTGTATTCAACACACATGCCAATCAGCGAGATCAGGATGTCTACACAAATTTCCGATGTCGCGGGCGCATTCAAGATCCCCTCATACGTTATAGACGGTAATGATCTAGTGGCCGTCTACAAAGCCTCGGTGGACGTCGTGGCTGCGTGTCGCGCAGGGGGCGGTCCGGCTTTCATGGAGTTTCTGACTTACCGCATGCGAGGCCACGTTGGCCCGAACGACAACATCCAGGGTACGCAGACGGACATCCGACCTGCTGAGGAAATAGCAAAGTGGCAGGCGCGCGATCCGATCCCCCGCTTTGAGGCTTTCGTGCTTGATGGGGATTGGGCGAAGTCGGAGGATATAGCTGCGATTCGGGACATTGTCGCTCACGAAGTTGGCGAGGCACACCGGTTCGCTGCTGCGAGCCCGCGTCCGCTTGAATCCGAGATCGGGAAGTATGTCTTCCATGGCTAGTAGACTATTGAGTTACGAGGCCGCCATCAATGAGGCCCTGCACCAAGAGATGGCAGTCGATACGTCGGTGTTTCTGATCGGCCAAGGGGTCAAGAGTCCCTGGTATGTCGGGAGTACCTGTACCAACCTACTTGAGAGGTTCGGGGAAGACCGAGTGATCGACACTCCTGTCTCCGAGAATGCCATTACCGGTGCGGCCGTGGGTGCAGCCCTGGCAGGCATGCGGGCGATTGTTGTGCACCCGCGCGTCGACTTCTTAATGTATGGTCTTGACCCGTTGGTGAACGAAGCTGCCAATTGGCACTACATGAACGGCGGTAAGGCCTCCGTGCCCGTAGTGGTGTGGGGCATCATTAATCGGGGAGGAGAGCAAGCAGCCCAGCATTCCCAGTCGCTGCACGCGTGGTTCGCGCACGTGCCCGGATTGAAGGTGGTTATGCCCTCGACCCCTTACGATGCCAAGGGCTTGTTGGTGGCGGCTATCCGCGACAACAACCCCGTCGTCTATATGTCTGACCGTTGGCTGCACGGCCATGTCGGAGAGGTGCCTGAAGAGACCTATGAGATACCAATCGGTAAGGCTGCCATTCGGAAGACTGGCACGGAGTTGACGATTGTGGCGAGTTCGCATCTGGCTGCTGAAGCAGTAAAGGCAGCCGAAGAACTGGGCGATCGGAGAATCGATGTGGAAGTTGTGGACCTGCGGACCATCAAACCGCTCGATCGCGAGGCGATCCTCATTTCGGTGCGTAAGACAGGCCGACTGCTCGTCGTGGATGGCGGGTGGGCGTCGTTTGGGGTGGCGGCGGAAGTAGCGGCAGTTGCGGCTGAACAGGCGTTTGACGCCCTGAAGGGACCCATCAAACGCCTGGCGTTGCCCGATACACCCGCCCCGGCCAGCCAAAGTCTCGAGCAAGCATACTACAAGAATGCTACCCACATCGTGGAAGCCGCCTGCGAGATGCTTGGGGGCGGACATACTAGAAAGGACATCGTACAGGAATGATGCGGAAGGTTCGTTTTGTTGATCCAGGCCGATTGTACCAGACTATTAAGGACGAAATCGATCAGGCCTACTTCGATGTAATGACTCAGGGCGATTTGATTGATCGGAGCCAGCTTCGGGATTTCGAGAAGAACCTCGCAGCATTTGTGGGCACCAAGTATGCCATTGGTCTCAATAGTGGTTACGATGCGCTCCACATGTCGCTACGCGCCGCGGGAATTGGCCCAGGCGACGAGGTGATCGTGCCGGCTCATACTTTCGTGGCCACTTGCTCCGCAGTGGTCAACGTGGGCGCAACTCCCGTCCTCGTGGATGTAGCTGACGATTTCAACATCGACATCACGAAAGTCGAGCCGGCGATTACCAGCAGGACACGTGGCATCATTCCCGTGCATCTCAGTGGCTGGATGGCTGATATGCAGTCAGTAATGGAGATCGCGAATAAGCATAACCTATTTGTAATCGAGGATGCCTGCCAGAGTCTCGGCAGCAGTATCAACGGCAAACGCGCCGGTTCGTGGGGGTTGACGGGTTGCTGGAGCTTCTACCCGTTCAAGATGCTTGGTGGCTATGGTGACGGTGGAGCAATAACCACCGACGACGAAGAGGTGGCGAACTTCGCGCGGAGAATGCGCTACAACGGGGAGGATCGCGACAGCGGGGAGTACTATGGTCACGGCTTCACCTGCCTTCTCGACAATCTGCAGGCGGCATTCCTTGATGTGAAACTGCGGCACCTACCTTCGTGGATCGCGCGCCGCAAGGCCATTGCTGATCGCTACCGCCAAGCCTTGTCGGACATTCCCGATCTAGTGTTGCCACATTACACCAAACCTGGTTTTGACCATGTGTACCAGAACTACACATTGCGGGCAAAGCAGGGAACCGTTTTCTCAGAACACATGAAGGCACATGGCGTCGAGGTTCTGACGCAATTCCGCAAGCCATATTACCGTCATGAAAGGCTTAAGCTCCTAGCTGGGTATTTTCCTGGTACGGAGGCGATTAGCCGCGAGGTATGCTCGCTACCGATGGCAGTCGAGATTAACGATGATGAAATCGACTATGTAATCGAGACAACTCTGAAATTCTTCGGAAGGTAGAGCATGGGCCTCTCACTGAGCGACCGCACCGCACACATCACACAGGCCGAAATCCGTGTGATGACCATCGAATGCGAAAAGGTTGGTGGAGTGAATCTCGCCCAGGGCGTATGCGACCTAGGTGTGCCCCGCGAAGTTATGGAGGGCACCACCGACGCGATCGCGCGGGGCTACAATAGCTATACTCGTTACGATGGTCTGCCTGAGTTACGCGAGGCGATCTCTGGTAAATTGCTCTGCTTCAATGGTATTCATGCCGACCCAAGCACGGAGGTTATTGTAAGCGCCGGTTCCACCGGCTCGTTCTACTGCGCCTGCCTCGCGCTCTTGAACCCCGGCGATGAGGTGATCCTTTTCGAGCCCTTCTACGGTTACCACGTCAATACCCTTCTGGCTGCCAACGCAGTGCCTCGGTACGTGAAAATGCGCTCGCCCGATTGGCGGTTCGACCCTGCGGACCTTGAGCGCGCCGTGACACCCCGAACCAAGGGCATCGTGGTATGCACGCCCGGCAACCCGTCTGGTAAGGTCTACGACACTCAGGAACTGCGTTGGGTTGCTGACTTCGCAACAAAGCACGATCTCTTCATTTTCACCGACGAGATCTACGAATATTTCGTGTACGACGACCGGGCACACGTCAGTCCCTTGGCGCTGGATGACATCCGCGACCGAACAGTGATGATTTCAGGTTATTCAAAAACATATAGTATCACCGGATGGCGAATTGGGTACAGTGTAAGTCAGGCGAAGTGGGCCGACGCCATCGGACATGTCAACGACCTCATCTACGTTTGCGCACCGGCCCCCCTCCAGATGGGTGTAGCAGCAGGTATTGGCCGCCTTGGTCCGGAGTACTATGCATCACTACGCGAGGAGTTTCGACGCAAGCGAGATCTGCTATGCGCAGCCCTGAAAGACGTCGGGTTGACACCGACCGTATCACAGGGGGCGTACTATGTGCTGGCTGACGTCTCTCATCTGCCAGGCGCTGACAGCAAACAGAAAGCGATGCATTTGCTCGCTGTGACCGGTGTCGCCAGCGTGCCTGGTTCGGCATTCTACGTGTCGGAGACCGGGGACAATTTGGTGCGCTTCTGTTTTGCGAAAAAGGATGCAGAACTCGAAGATGCCTGTTACAGGCTCCGGCGCTTGTAGGTATATTCCATTGATGAAGCGTGTGCTTGATGTGATCGTATCGGCCACAGCGCTGGTACTGCTCTTGCCCGTTTTGCTTGTTGTGGCGTTGGTTGTATGGGGCCAGGATTTCCGCTCGCCAATTTACCTCGGCTGCCGTGTCGGCCGTGGCGGCCGTCCCTTCAAGATGGTGAAGTTCCGCTCGATGGCTGTGGGAGCTGACCGGACGGGTGTTTTGTCAACTGCAGCGACCGATAACCGCATCACGAGTGTTGGCAGGTTTCTCCGGGCATACAAGTTGGACGAACTCACTCAGTTAGTGAATGTACTCACGGGTGACATGAGTTTGGTTGGTCCGCGGCCCCAAGTCAGACGTGAGGTAGAGATATATACTGATGTAGAATGCGACCTTCTGAAGGTGAAACCCGGCATCACCGACCTATCGTCAATCGTGTTCTCGGACGAAGGTGACATTCTGAAGGACAAAGCTGATCCAGACTTGGCATACAATCAGCTCATCCGGCCGTGGAAAAGTCGGCTGGGCTTGCTCTATGTGGAGAAGCGTTCTCTCCTTTTGGATTTCAAGCTGATCTTCCTGACTACAGTTGCCCTTGTCTCCCGTAAAAAGGCCCTTCAGGGTGTACAGAGGGTGTTAGAGAGATTAGGTGCGGATGGGCAAATCAAGCGGGTTGCCCTGCGCAATGAAAAATTGATTCCGTTTCCCCCTCCTGGAGCAACCGAGATAGTTACTCAGCGATGAGTTTCGTTGGTCGGCTTTGTCGAGGCATGGAGTAGGCATTCCCTTGGAAAAACGTCGCCGCTCACACTGGATCAAGGCACTTATCGTCCTCAGCGATGCGGTGCTGATAACCGGTGCCTTGTACGGGTCGTACCTGGTCCGGTTTGACTTCAATGTCTGGCCTCAGTATCAGTTCCAGTTCGCCAGGTTGTTGCCTATCGTGGTTCTAGTGCGAATTACCGCTCTGTACTACCGCGGCGGCTATCGGAGTCTATGGAAATATACCAGCCTGAGTGATCTGAACTGTCTATTGCAGGGAGTCCTGGTGGGATCGGTCCTACTGATGGGAGTGAATTTTCTCCGGAACTATCCTCTATCCATAGCCCTAGCCCTAGCCTTCTTGGCCTCAGCTGTGTTTTACCGTGGTTTTCACCTGTTCAGGGTTTCAAGTAGGGCCTTGGTCTTTGGACTCGTAGCTGTTGCGGTAGTAATTCTCTGCGGTGGGGTTTACTTTTTCACAGTGTTGACCTCAGCGCCGATATCGATCGCCGAGTTACCCTTGGGACATTACCTGGTTTCTCAGGACTTCCAGGATGCCTTAGTGATGCCCAGAGCGGTGGTAGTGTTGGAAACAATCCTCAGTTTTCTGTTGATTGGTGGGGTTCGCCTGGGCCCCCGGCTGGCTCGGGAGGTTTATAGCCGCCGCAGGTCTTCTGGTCGGCGGGTCCTGGTTTTTGGTGCAGGTGATAGTGGTGAGAATCTTGTTCGGGCCATGGTCAACCATCCGGAGTTTGGGTACCAGCCAATCGGCTTCATCGACGACCATCCGGCCAAGCAACGAGTGAGTATCCACGGGGTGGACGTACTCGGTACTCGGCGAGACCTACTTCGGGTGATCGAGCGGTTGGGGGTTGAGGAGTTGATGATTGCGATCTCTGACCTTTCGGCAAGTGACCTGCGGGAGGTGGCTGCGGTCTGCCTGCAGAAGCATATCCCGGTTCGGCGCGTCCCAGGGGTTTCGCTGCTACTGGACGATCAGGCAAGCCTACAATCCTTAGAAGAGGTGGACCTCGAGAACCTGCTCGGTCGTTCTGAGGTCGAACTCGACCCGGAACGGGTCATCAGGTATCTGCAAGGTCGGGTGGTACTGGTGACCGGGGCCGGTGGATCCATAGGTTCCGAACTGTGTCGCCAGATCAGCCGCTGCCGGCCGGCGCAATTGCTCCTGCTGGGCAAGGGTGAGAATTCGATCTACCAGATCCAGCACGAATTGGCCGCCGTCTTTCCCGAGCAAAAGACGATCTGCGTGATCGGTGATATCGGCAACCCTGGTAAGATGGAATTTCTTTTTGGTACCTACCATCCCCAAGTAGTCTTCCACACTGGGGCGCACAAGCATGTGCCCTTCATGGAGGACTGTCCAGAAGAGGCCGTGCTCAACAATGTCTTCGGCACCCAGACCGTAGCACGCGCTGCCCTGAAGCATATGGTCGAGCGCTTCGTGCTGATTTCCAGCGATAAGGCCGTTAACCCTTCCAGTGTCATGGGAACAACCAAGAAGATCGCTGAGTTGATCCTCCAGCAGCTGGCTCCCCAAGGGTCGACTCAGTTCATCACTGTACGGTTTGGGAATGTGCTGCGCAGCCGGGGAAGCGTGATGCCCCTGTTCGAGCAACAGATCCGGGCGGGAGGGCCGGTCACCGTGACCCACCCAGAGATGACCCGATACTTTATGAGCATCCCAGAGGCTGTACGCCTGGTGTTGCACAGCGGCGCGATAGGCAAGAATGGCGACCTATGTATTCTGGATATGGGAGAGCCAGTGCGGATAGCGGCTCTGGCTGAGAACATGATTCGTATGGCCGGAAAGCGGCCGTACGAAGAAATCGATATCGTCTTCACCGGGATTCGTGCGGGTGAGAAGCTGACTGAGATATTGTTTACTGAGGCAGAGGCGCGCACCCTGCAGAAGGCCGATAAGCTTCTGCTTTGCCGGCCTGAGGGATGCGATTGGGAGCACTTTGATGAACGATTGGTACGCCTCAAGCAGGCGGCGGAAGGTTGTTTGCGTGAAGAGGTCATAGGCCTGCTGAAGGAAATCATTCCTGCATACCAGCCCTTTCCGTCGGACATTGTAGCATCAGGGCTTCACAAGGCGTGAGAAGCGCGACAACTATCTTGACACTCACCGTTAGGATGATACAGGCACGACAACGAGCCTTTCACATCATCAACAGCTGGACCTCCAAACTCCGAAATGCTTCTCCAGATAACGTTGTAGTGCTAGGTATCCTTGGCTTCCTGTTGACCATCCTATGGGCGACCCCACTTGTGCTCGTTTCTGGTACCACAGGTGTATATGACTGGGATGCCAACATGCAGCGATTCGAGGCGCTGCGTTTATCAATCGTAACTTACCACCAATGGCCAGGGAATAATCCCTGGTCTGTCGGTGGACAGCCGTTGCTTCCAACCGTTGTTGCCACTACCTTCTCTATTGATGGTGTAGCCGTTTTACTGTTTGGGACCTTCTGGGGATTGCGAATCAGTGCCATAGCCTATCTCGTCGTCGGATACTGGGGGGCGTGGAAGGTGTCACGTCTGTTTTGGCCAGAGCCGGTTCTTCGTTTGGTGTTTGCTCTTTACACCATCACCAATGCCGCCATTGCGTATCATCTTGCGGTTGGCCATCTCGCTTTTGAGAACTTTTGGTACATTCCCTGGTTTCTGTATTTCATCCTACGCGCAACAGATGACGGGTGGTCTGGTGTTAAAGCCGGTGTGCTTTTTGGTCTTGCTTGCGTGCGCGCGCCAGCCTACGTGCCGCAATATGCAGGATTGCTTTTCGCAGGACTCCTGTGCTGGCTATGGTGGAAACAAAGGCGGGAGCACAATCGGACGTTCGCGCGTTGGCTGATGTTGTTTGTCCCGGTGTTGGCGACAATCGTGTTTTACCGCTTTTCTACCATGTTCTATGGTTTGTTAGATTTCCCGAGAATCTCCACTTGGAGAGGGCATCTCGATTCACCCAGCATGCTAACCGTATTCTTTCGTCCATTTACGGATCTAGATAGAAGCCTTGATAACGTTACCACCCTCTCTATCCCAATTTGGGAGGTTGCATGTTATCTCGGCGTTACAAGTATATTGCTTGCCTGCCTTAGCCTCCTGAAGGGGGTGCACTGGTGGCACGTGATGACAGTGCTGCTTATGTGGGCCTTTAGTGGTAACGACAGCATGTATTACCTGATGTTCTGGATTCAGAAAATCCCGTCATATTCGTCTCTGCAGACTTTCACTCGAGTCCGTCTGTTCATTCCGCTATTCCTTGGGATCGCCGCGACGTCGGGACTGAGTTTTTTGTGGTCTGCGACGAGTCACCGAAGACTCCTCCGTCCTCTGGTCCTGCTATTGAGCTTCGCGTTGGTTGCCGAAGTCATGATCGTCTCGCATAAGATATTGAAGACCTCTCATATGCCATTTGTCTACGCCGGTGGTGACAATCCGGATGGACTTTTTCGTAACATCAGCCAGCTACCTCGCCCATCGGGTATTCCAGGAGAAGTGAACCTGGTGTATTCGGCAACGAAGATGAACCTTGGATGGCTGCGCGGTTATGGCGACTCGAATCTTCCGGGCAACACCATTAGAGTGGGTTTGAATGATGCCGGATACATTGGCGAGTATTTCCAGGGACACCGACCTGTTACGCCAATATATTGGTCTCCCAACCGTCTTGTTTTTGAACATCTGGACCCGAGCGTGGCATTGAGCCTCAACATGAATCCGAGCAAAGCGTGGTATGCCAATGGGCGGCAGTTATTCCCGCACTACAGAATTGTCGAGGTAGATAAAGCGTTCGACATAATGCCTGATGCCCAAGGACGCGTAGACTTAGAATATCGGTTTCCGGGCCAGAGCATCGGAGTAGCAGGAACTGCCATATTCAGTGTGATCTCGCTAATTATGTGTTTCGCGGTGTCTAGGTGGCCAAACCGACCCAATCCCGCTTACCTTACCCAGTAGGATCGCGGCAGATGCGTTACGGCTTTATCGATCGGCTGGCCGCAGAGTTTCCGTCACAGATCATTGTGGACGCCACAGAGGTCTGCAATCTGAGCTGTTTTCATTGCCCGCACCCAACATTCAAGAAATCCAAGCATTATGCAGGTCGGCACCTCGATGTCGAGCTCCACCGGAAGATGGTAGACGAAGTGCGCGAGGACGGAGGCGGCCATACGCAGTACATCCGTTATACCAGCAATGGTGAGCCGCTGGTGCATCCCAATATCTATGACCTGCTTGATGATGCCGTGCGGCGATCGGGCGTGTTCGTGACCCTCACTACCAACGGAACAATCCTCGACGAAGCCCGAGTGACGCGAATGCTGGCGATGGGGCTCCATATGGTGGATGTCAGTATCGATGCGGCAACCGCCGAAACCTATGCGGCGGTACGAATTGGCGGTAAGCTCGAGGTAACCCGTCGCAATGTCCTTCGACTGATCGAACTACGAGACCAGGCAACGGCAGTGACCAAGATCGTCGTCAGTTTTGTCGAGCAGCCCAGAAACCAACATGAGGCAGCTGACTTCGAAGCTTTCTGGACGGCTCATGGCGCCGACCGCGTCGTGATCCGGCGTTTGCACTCCGCTGCGGGCGGCGTGGCGCGAATCGCCGAGGTGATGCGCGCCAAACAGCCGCAGGAGGTACGCTACCCGTGCCTCTACCCCTGGGAGCGAATTCTGCTGAATGCTCGGGGAGAGTTGTGCTTCTGTCCCCAGGACTGGGAGCATGGGTCGGTGCTTGCGGACTATCGCACCAGTAGCATCCGCGAGGTATGGCAGGGGAATGCCTACCAAGCCCTTCGCGAAGCACACCTTCGCAATAACTTTAGAGACCATGAGTTCTGCGGGCAGTGTCCCGACTGGAGACAGACCCGGTGGCCAGGGGAGGGGCGCAGCTACGCCGACTTAGTGGCCGAATTTCAGCCGAAATGAAACGCGTAGCCATCAACCAATCGAACTATATACCTTGGAAGGGGTATTTCGACATTATCCATGACGTTGATCTCTTCATATTCCACGATGACCTTCAGTATACGAAGAATGACTGGCGCAATCGTAATCGAGTCAAGACACCCCAAGGGGTACGCTGGCTAACCGTTCCCGTGGGAAGAAACGAGCATCGTCTGATTTGTGAGGTTGCTCTTGGGGATAACCAATGGGCGAAGGATCATTGGCGGAAGCTGAAATTGCTATATGGAACGGCACCATATTTCCGCAAATATCGGGCCTTTTTTGATCATGTGTACCTTGGGATGAAGTGGGAGCGCCTTTCCGACTTGAACCAGTTCCTCATTAAAATGATCTCAAGGGATTTCCTAGGAATCACCACAACGTTCGGGGATTCGCGGGATTATAGCCTAGTGAAGAAAAAGCATGAACGGGTGATTGAATTGCTTGGGAAAGTGGGCGGAACTGCTTACGTTTCGGGGCCAGCGGCGAAGTCATATCTAGATCATTCGTGTTTCCTTAGTAGCGGGATTGAGTTGACCTGGAAAGACTATACTGGCTATCCCACATATAGGCAGTTTTCCCCTCCTTTTGATCATGCCGTGAGCATCTTGGATCTCCTTTTTATGGTCGGGGATGATGCTCCATCTTTCATATGGGGTTGGCGAGGTGGATCATGCAAAAAAGCTAAAGATTACTGATAGTAGTGCTTACTTTTCACCCGTAGATGGCCAAAGTCCAGGATCCAGTGACTAGGCGCGTTTTCTCTATTGTCGTTCCTGTGTACCAGAACGAGGCCAATCTCTCCGATACCGTCCCGCGATTGCTGGCACTCCAGGATCAACTGCCCAAGTATCGCCTTGAGTTGATTCTGGTCGACGATGGCTCAAAAGACAGGTCGCTCGGGATCGCGATCGAGATGGCAAAGCAGTACCCGGGACACCTGCGCGTGGTGAAGCTGACAAGGAACTTCGGTCAGACACCGGCCATCCAGGCTGGTCTGCGCTATGCAACCGGTGACTGCGTGGGTGTAATCTCGGCCGACCTGCAGGAGCCGCATGAGTTGTTCGTCGAGATGGTTGCCGCTTGGGAGCAGGGAGCCCGTTTTGTGCTAGGCGAGCGCCAAGAACGAACGGAGAGCTCCTTCCATCAGATGGTATCAGGCACCTACTGGCTGCTCGTCCGGCGATTGGCGTTTCCCGATTTCCCCAAGATGGGATACGATTTCTGCCTGCTTGATCGGCAGGTTGTCAGCGACATCAACCGCATCAACGAGAAGAACTCCTCCATCTTCGTGCTAATCTACTGGCTTGGCTACACCCCTGTCAGGCTGCCGATCACGCGCAACCTGCGCCGCGCAGGCCGTTCGCAATGGAGACTCTCAAAGAAAATCAGCTTTACAATTGATACTCTGATTGGATTCACCTACCTCCCAGCCCGAGGCATCACGATACTGAGCGTTGTCCTCGCGGTAGCCAGCCTGGTGTACCTCGCTTACTCCCTTGTGAACTGGTTGTTGTTCCGGGCAACCCCCCCGGGGTGGATGACACAGGTCGGGCTCACAACTCTACTTGGGTCGATGATTGCATTCTCGCTTGGCATCGTCAGCGAGTACCTAGTCCGGATTCTTGACGAGGCGCGCAAACGCCCTCCATTTGTTGTGGACCGCACCATTGGTGATGATGACCACAACGCGGAACACCAATAGTACCCTGGGTGGCTGATATTGTGTTTGCCTACGTGCAACGGGACGCCTGTGCCTGCGGCGAGGGCCTCGAAGGCACCGCGCCGAAGGTTTCCCGGCACAGCACCTGGGGCAGGATCTCCTTCACTCGATGCCGCGCCTGTGGGAGTTGGTGTCAGCACCCTGAGATCACGTCAGCTTCCCTCGCCGCGTGGTACGACTCCGAATCATACCAGGGAACGGCAGGCCAGCGGGGCCGCGCCTACGTGAAATACCTCGATGACGAAGAGGGACGTCTCGTGGAGGGTCGGCAAAGGTTTCGCCGGGATCTGGCCTCTTGGCTACCGGCTACCGGAGGACGGGTGCTAGAGATCGGTTGCGCGACGGGGAGCCTCCTGGCCGCCATACGGGAAGCAGGGCACGCCGTGATGGGCGTGGACCTATCCGCCCGGTTCGCAGAAGCGGCCCGAGCCCGGTACCAGGTCGACGTTAGGTTCGGCGACATTCTGAGCTTGGCCCTCGGCGCGTCCGACTTTGATCTGATAGTGATGCTGGGTACCCTTGCGAATCTCCCCAATCTTCCAGCCGTGTTCCATCGGTGCCACGCGATGCTCAAACCTGCCGGCGTTCTCGTCTGCAACTTCCCCGTAGCGGATGCGCTTGTCGCGCGGTTGTACAGGCGACGGTACTGGATGTTCGCGCCCAGTGTAAACACGTTCCTCACACAGACCGGGTGTGTTCGTGCCCTTGATCATGGCGGGTTTCGGGTTGAGCGGATGGCGACCGATAGACAAATGCCGACATTCCGTAAGCTCTTCCACCATGCACGGCTGGAATCCCTGGTGACCTTGGTCGAGAGCTGCGGAATCGGGGGCAAGGCACTACCATTACCGATCCCGATTCCGGGCGTCAAATTGGTGCACGCGCGGTCAGTTTCCTGATACCGTACCACCCTATGGGCTCACCGGAACTCATCCTTGGCGTTTCCGATTCGCACGATTCCGGTGCCGTGCTGATTTGTGACGGGCAGATTCTCGCAGCTGTCAACGAGGAGCGGCTGGATCGCCGAAAAACATCGGCGGGGATTCCGATCCGCACGCTGCAGGAATTATGGCGTGTAGCGGGAGTCCGGCCACAGGAAGTGCGGCACATCGCCGTGGCCGGCTCGTCGTCGATGGGTGCTCCACCCGTGAACAACGACTTCACGGATGACGAAGGGCGGTTCAGCCTGATGCAGTTGGCTGCGGAATTGGTCGACCGATTCCCCGGTGGGCGGGGCCTGCTGGCGAGTCCGGCACTCAATGATGCATACCGCCTCCTGATGCGCCCGTTTTCGGCGCGTCGTGTCGAATTCATTCGCGAAATCGCCCAAGGGCTTGGCGTCGACGCCCCGATTACGGCCTTCGACCACCACCACTGCCACGTGGCCTCCGCCTACTATACCTCCGGGTTTCCCGACTGCCTCGTAATCTCCAACGACGGGTTCGGTGACGCGCAGTGCAGCGAGGTGGCGGTCGGTCGAAGTGGTCAACTGGAAGTGCTTTCGCGGAACCCGTTCTACAACTCACTCGGGGTCTACTACAATTATACCACGCTCTTCTGCGGGTTTCCCAAGAGCCACCACGCTGGTAAGACGACCGGGTTAGCGGCGTTCGGCGATCCCCGACGAACGGTCGAGGTCTTTCGCTCTCTGATCCGGTGGGACGAGGTTCGCGGGTTGTACGTCAACTGTGGTGGAGTGTTCAGCAACAGCATACATGAATTGAACCGTCGCCTGGCCGGCGTTTCTCGCGAGGACGCTGCCGCCGGTATCCAGGAGCACTGCGAAGACATCCTGACCGCGATGGTCCGCTACTGGATTGCACGCACTGGTATGCGAAAGATTGTACTCGTGGGGGGGGTCCATGCCAACGTCAAGGTCAACCAAAGAATTGCCTCGTTACCTGAGGTCGAAGGTTTGTTTGTGTTTCCCAACATGGGTGACGGCGGACTAGCCCTGGGCGCGGCGTTTCTCGCCTGGGCAGAATCAGACGCACGGGCGACTCCTCGCTACCTTGACAGCGTATATCTGGGACAGGCCTACACTGACAGCGAAATTGAGGCGGCACTCCGCGGCGCGGGCGTTGCCTTTTCTCGTCCCGCCGACCTAGTGGGCGAGGTCGCAGCCCATCTGGCAGCCAACAGGATCGTCGCGCGTTTCGACGGTCGGATGGAATTCGGCCCGCGGGCCCTGGGCAACCGATCGATACTTTATCCAGCCACCAACCCTGACGTAAATCAATGGCTGAACAGGCAACTCCGGCGAACCGAGTTTATGCCGTTTGCCCCCGTGCTACGGGACGTCGATGCGACTTCCTTCCTCAAGGGATTTGACGAACGAACTGCGCACACAGCCGAGTTCATGACGATCACCTACGACGTCACTGACCAGTGCAAGCGGGAAGCACCAGCTGTTGTGCATGTGGACGGAACGGCGCGACCGCAGGTATTGATTCGGCAGTCTAACCCTTCCTACTACGACATCCTCGAGCAGTACCACCAACGCACCGGACTCTCGGTTCTCGTCAACACTAGCTTTAATATGCATGAGGAACCTATCGTGTGCACACCTGAAGATGCGGTTAAGGCGTTCTTCAGTAGTGGCCTTGATGTGCTATCGATTGGCCCTTTTTTGGCCACCAACCCTCGCCGGTTGGAACAGATCAGGTGACAGCGTAGTGGTGGGCATTTGGAAAGACGGAGGGGTTCCTGGCGGCACCCCTCCGTTGGTGTTTTTGTAATTGTACATCCTCTGCGATCGGAGTTTGGTTGCAGCGGGCAGTTTCTGGGTGATCCATACTCAAATCTGGAGGCACTCCGCGCTGAAATACACCCTGTGTTGCCGGGGAAAAGCGGGAGTGAAGCTGGCAGGCGGGGCAATAGCGGGGGGACTCATCGCACTCCTCCTGGCACATCCGCTCCTTTGCTCGCGGGAGCAGGTTTTCACCTACTGGACCTCGGTTGTCCTGGTAGGTTGGTTAGTCGTCCTGACGATGCAGCGGAGCCAGTGGCGGCAACTGATACCCCCTGGGGCAGTGGTGGGAAGCGTCGCTCTGATCGGCAGTGGTTCCCTCCTGGCTTTGGTACTTTCCCCGGAACCCGCCTGGGGGAGTCTTGCCTTTCTTGGTTCCCAACTACTCTTTCTGTGGATCGGGTGGTGGCTGGGCAGTGATCGCGGTTTGGCTTGGCTCCTCGGCATAACAGTACTGGCAGGAGGAGCGGCAGTGGGTGGCTATGGCTTGCTCCAGCATTTGCACCTCGACCCTCTTCCCCCTGGCACCCTGTTTGTCGATCGCGTCGTCTCCGTCTTCGAGAACCCCAACACCCTCGCCAATTTCATGGCGGCCCTTCTGCCTTTGGCCATGGCAGCATTCCTGCAGGTCCAGGCCAGCAAGGCCCAGGTGCTTTTCCTCTCCTCGGTGGGATTGATCTACGCGGGCCTGTTGCTTGCCGGCAGCCGCGGGGCATGGTGGGCGGCCCTGGCCGGGGTCCTGGTGTTGGCAGGCGGGTACCTCCACCAGATCCGTCGCCGGGTAACTCAGGTGCACTGGAGATGGATCGGAACCCTACTGCTCCTCCTCGGCACCATCACCTTCCTGCTGTCGCGGGAAACGGTCATTCAGGGACCTGCCGGCCCAGTTTCCATGCAGGAGCGGGCATTCAGTTCGAAGAACATTATCGGTTCCGGTGTGCAGCAGGACCCTTCCATCAATCACCGCTACCATATCTGGCAAGTGACCTGGCAGATGATTCAAGAGCACCCCCTGCTGGGCAGTGGGTACGGGTCGTACGCGCGGCGTTTTCTTGAGGTGCGCCAGGCGCTCCAAAACCAGGGGGAATTCCCGGTAGAGGGCTGGAACACCCACTTCGATGCGCTCTATGCCCACAACGAGTACCTCCAGATCTGGGCTGAAAGTGGCCTGCTGGGTCTGGTGGGATTTGTTGGATTGATGGTCGTGGTGGTAGCCGGCGCGGTGAAAGCAGAATGGCAGACCAAGTCTCCAGATCTGGTCCTGTGGGGAGCCATAGGGTTGATTGCAGTGATGCTGGTGGACAGCCTGGTCAACTACCCTTTGCGCTTACCCCTGAACAGCACCATATTCTGGTTGGCCTTGGGCATGCTGGCAAACAACAGATCCTCCACTCCACCGGCCCGTTTGATTCCCCAGATAGAAGGACCTAGTCCCTGATGACCGAAAGAAGAGTGCCAGAAGCAGAGTACGAACGCGAAGTGGAACTGAGTGACTACCTCGAAGTCCTGCTCAAACGAAAGAAATTGATCCTCTCCGGGGCCTTGATCTGCGCCCTGGCCATTGGCATCTTCACCTGGACCCAGCCCCGCTCCTATCAGGCCGAAGCCCTGGTGGTGATCTCGCCGGCCATCACCAGCGTCAAAGGATCGCAGCAGCAGGGCAAGACTCCGGAAGAGGCCCCCCCCCCCGGCGCCGAACTCATGGTCCCCAGCCTGGCACCACAGACCTACCAAGTGCTGGCTAAGAGCGACGAGTTGATGGCCGCCCTGGCCGACTCCCTGCTCCAGATCCTGGAACCCGCGCTGCTGGAGCAACTGGCCGGTCCAACCCCTTCGGCCCATACTCTGGCACATACCTTGTCCGAGGGTCTGACGGTTGAGTTGCTGAAGTCTACCGAAAAAGCCAAGTCGCCGCTCCTGGTCTTTCAGTACCAGTCTTCCGAGGAACAGCTCCCCGTGCTGGTGGTGAATCTGTGGACCCAACTCTTCCTCCGGCGCAATCAGGGTCTCAGCTCCAACGTGACCGATGTATTTTACCAACAGGTACAGACCCAGTACGATAAGGCCAAGAGTAACCTGGAACAGGCGGAGACGGAATTGCGCGAGGTCAAGGCCGGGTACCAGACCCTGAACGTGGTCCAGACCGAGATCAGTTTCAAGACCACCAAACTGGACAGTGCGCTCAAGAACTACCAGCGGGTGCAGACCGAGATCGAAGACAAACAACGGCAGTTGGCGTACCTGAACGGATTGCTGGGCAGCCTGGAACAGGAGGGCGAGTGGATTGGAACCCTGCGTCTCGACCAAGTGTCCCGTTTGCCCCGGCCTGTTGGGGGAGGTTCACCTCAGCGCGATGGCCTGATCCAGTTGCGTCAGGAACTCGCGCAACTGACGGCCGACAGCCTGACGCTCTGGCAGAATCACGAGCGCCAAATGCAGGCCTTTGAGGGAATCGTGAAAGGAAAACTGCTGTCCTTTGAACAGCAATACCAGATCGGCCAGTTGCGTCAGGAGGAGAGTTACCTGGACTCCACCCTGACTCTGTACCGCCAGGAGTTGGCGGCACTAGATCAGGCACAGGAAAAAACCGCTCTCGACCTACAGGTTTTCGTGGAGAACTTGGCCAAACAACCCAAAATACTGGTGGTCTCCAAGGCCGTGACTGATGACGCATTGTGGGGCCGGGTCAGCCAGGACAACAAAGTCTCCTCTCAGGAGGAGTTAGGGAAGTATAAATTGCGGAGCGAGTTACTCAACCCCGTCTATCAGGAAATGGTTGCCAAGACCAGCAACCTGCAGGTACAATTTGATACCTACAGAAAGCGCAGGGATTACCTGCTTTCGGAGATCCCCACCTTGGTGAAGAGATCCATGTCCGTGAATGGCAAAATGGATTCCCTCAAGGCGAAAGAGGATACCCTGAAGCAGAGCATCTCCACCACGCGCATTGAGATCGAGCAGCGACTGGCGCAGGAGAAGGATCCAATCCAGACCGCGCTGGTTCGTAAGCACCAGTCCTTCAAGGAATACCGCGCCAGTTACCTGAAGCAAAAACAGGAACAGGAAAAGCTGCAGCGTGACCTAGGCGCGCTGGGGGTAGAAGTGGGGTTCTACCGCCAAAACTTCGAGAAGTGGGGGGGAGACTTGCGGACTCTTGCCAGCCAGGCCGACTCGCTGGGACTGGTAAGCACGCGGTTGGAGCGGAACATCGAGATTTACAAGGAGACCTTCACCCGTTTTGCTCAACTGCGGGAAGAGGCAGGGATCGCCCGCCAGCAGGCTGCCGGCGACATCCAGGTGGTCTCCCAGGCCACCTTTTCCAGCGCGCTCCCCCGGGGTACCGTGAAAAACACGGCGATTGCGGGCTTGGTGGGGCTAATGGCCGCAGCATTCCTGGCCTTTATGCTGGAGTACATGCAAAAGGCTCGGGCCCAGCGCGCCATGGGGTCATAGACAGCGTTGACCCTCAGATGATGACCCGAAATCCCCACCACAACAGCGTTAACCACCACCTCGATATCGCTGAGTTGCTCAGCCGCGCTGAGATCCAGATCGATCTGGTACCGGAACGTCGAACAGATCGGCAAACTCCTGGTCTGCCGACTCAAAGAACCCCCTCCGCTTTCCAGGATAATCTCCTGGAGGATCTGCGGCAGGCCGCCCTGCAGTGCCAGCGCCCCGAGATCATCCACCTGCTCAAAGAACTCCTTCCCAGCTACACCCCTTCATAGTCCCCCCCTGGCGAATATTGATTTAGCCTTATTAAAAGGATAAGTTATCGTATATTTATCCTTAAGGTAGGGACAATTGCGCGATCTGCTGCAACAGAAAATCATCGACTCACTGGCGGCCCCACTTCCGGCTTTCACGCGGCGGGACGTGCGCCTGCCCAGGATTGCGGGCAAGGCAGTGGCTGTCATCGGCCCCCGGCGCGGCGGGAAAACCACCTTCCTCTGGCAAGTGCTGGCCGCAAAACTGGAACAGGGTTTTGACCGGGAGGGCCTGCTATATTTTAACTTCGAGGACGAACGTCTGGCCGGCATGACCGCAGCAGATTTGCATCTGGTTGTGGAGGAATACTACCAACTGCATCCGGAACGGCGCGACCAACAGCGCGTCGCCTTTTTCCTGGATGAAATTCAGGTAGTGCCGGGTTGGGAGAAGTTCGCCCGCCGGCTGCTGGATACCGAGCGGGTGGAGCTCTTCCTTTCCGGCTCCTCGGCGCAATTGCTCAGCCGCGAGGTGGCCACGAGCATGCGGGGCCGCGCCATGGAAGCGCTGGTGCTGCCCTTCAGTTTCCGCGAGTTCCTGCGGCATGGTAACAACGAGCCAGAACAACCGGTGGACCGGCTTCCCAAGGCAGCGCGCTCCCTCCTGGCAAAAGAGTTCCGCAGCTATTTGTCCACCGGTGGTTTTCCCGAAGCCCAGGACGCCGCTCTGCGGGATCGCTTCGACCTGCTGCGCGGTTATGTCGATACCATGTTATTGCGCGACGTCATCGAGCGCCATGCCGTGTCGCAGCCACTGGCACTGCGCTGGATGGTGCGGCAACTGCTCGGCAACGCCGGCGGCGCCTTCAGTGTCAACAAATTCCACCACGACCTGCGCGCTCAGGGCGTCCCGGTGGGCAAGGATACCCTACACGACTTTCTGGCCCATCTCGAAGACGCCCTGCTGATTCGCACCGTGTCCATCGCGACCACCTCTGAACGCCGCCGGATGGTCAATCCGCGCAAAGCCTATCCTGTTGATCCAGGCCTGATCCCAGTGTTTGATCGTTCGGGCAAAGCCAATCTGGGCCATGCCCTGGAGACAGCGGTAGCGCTTGAACTCGAACGGCGCGGCGCCGAAGTCGCTTATGTCAGGACCGCCACCGGCCGGGAGGTCGATTTCCTGGCCCGTTACCCGGAGGGACACGCAGACCTGATCCAGGTATGTGCGGAACTGGATTCACCCATTACCCGTGAGCGGGAGACCCAGGCCCTCCTGGAAGCCGTCCAGGAGTACCCGCAGGCCAGATTGCATCTCATCGCGCTCGACGCCCAGCCTGGGCACGATTTGCCCAGCAGCATCAGCGTACATGCAGCGCCGGCCTGGTTCCTGGGGTCATGAGCCCAAGGAAACCAAGAAAATCGAAGCGATCGGCCGACCTCGCCCAGCTCACCGTGGGCCGGCAGGCAGAGATCCAGAAGCTTCAGGATCTCGCTGACCGAGGTATCCATACCCTGGTGCTGGGCCCCCCTGGGGTAGGCAAGAGCCACCTGCTGAAGCTGCTCCAGGGCGAGAAACTGATCCGTCTGCCCGGCCTCTCCCCGCAACGCGAGGCCATGCTGACCCTGGCCGAGGCCTTGTTTGAGCGCGGCGCCCTGAGAGGGAACTCCACGCCCGCCCCCAAGGACTTCGTCAGCTTCAAGAGACAGCATTCCGGCATCGGTGTGCAGGGCTGGATGAGGGTAGTGTCGGCAGCCGTGGCCAAGGACGAATGGACCCTGGTGATCGACGATCTGAGCGACCTGACCGTGCCCACCGGCCAGCTGTTGCGGAAACTGGCAGACCAGTTTGTTGTCATCGCCGCCACCCGGCAACTCAAGGAGTCCCACGGGGAATACGTCGCCAAATTCGACCGCCTCTCCCTGTCCAAGCTCTCCCGAGAGGAGACCCGGCTGCTCATCCGCCAGCGCACCGCTGGGATGAAGGTGGAGGACCCCACCTCCCTGGAGACTCATCTCCTGAAACACGGCGCCGGCAACCCGCGCCTGCTCTTGAGAATGGTGAACCGATTGCGCCGGGCGCCGGTCATCACCCCCCAAGTGGTGCGCTGGGCCCACGTCCCCGGTGCCCGACCCCAGTTCAATCTGACCCCGGTGCTCCTGATCCCGCTCGCCGTGTTGGGGGTAGCCTACTACCTCGCCCCCGACCTCGAAGACATCGAGTTCTTTGTGCTGGGTGGAATCGCCGCAGCTCTGGTAGTGGGCGTGCAACTTTTTCAGACCCGGACACCGAGCTGAAGGTGCGAGCTGGTCATATCTGGTGAATCCACACTTCAGGAGCCGCGAACGACGTTGACGCCCGGCGGTCCTACTGGTTTTTGCCGAGCAAGCATGGGAAGACGATCTCTACTGGCAAGAGCACGACCCCAGGCTGCTGGTGCGCATCAACACCCTTATCCGCGACATCCAGCGCGCCCCCTTTGCCGGCCTGGGAAAACCAGGGGCCCTGAAACATGCCTTGGACCGGTACTGGTCCCGCCGTACCGACGACGAATACCGCATCGTCTACAAGGCCCCGAGTGACGCCCTGTTGCTCGCCCAGCGGTACCGCTACTGACCCCGCCCCCCTTCAGCCACCTCCCGACTTCACAAACAGGTAAAGGGCACCCCGACGAGTTTCTCGTCGTATTGCCTGGCCCTTTCGATGGTTTCTGGGTGAAAATAAGCCATCTACCGGTTGATTTTCACCCATATGAATAGTATATTCCCGCTTGTGATTTCCCGGTATATCACCCCCTCGCTCCTGCAAGCCCTGTCGGACACACCCGTTGTCTTCCTCAACGGCGCCCGGCAGACCGGCAAGAGTTTTCTGGCGCGTTACCTGACGGCCAACGCCCATCCGGCGCGTTACCTGACGTTGGATGATGTCGCCGTGCTGGCTGCCGCACACGGCGATCCCACTGGTTTTGTCGCCGGCTTGGGCGGTCCGGTGGTCCTCGACGAAGTCCAGCGCGTCCCCAGCCTCTTCCTGGCTATCAAGGCACTGGTAGATCGAGACCGTCGACCTGGTCACTTCCTGCTCACTGGCTCAGCCGATGTGCTCCTGCTTCCCGAGTTGGCCGATTCCCTGGCCGGCCGCATGGAGATTCTCACCCTGCACCCCCTATCGCAGGGCGAGATCGAAGGCCGCCCCGAAGGATTCATCGAAGCCCTATTCGCCGATCAGTTGCCCGATCTAACTGTGGGTGGCCCACCCGACCTGGCACTGCTCGACCGGATACAGACCGGGGGATATCCGGAGATGCAGACCCGCACCTCACCGCACCGGCGGAACGCGTGGTTCAGTTCCTATATCAGCACGATCCTGCAACGCGACGTGCGCGATCTGGCCCACATCGAGGGGCTGGCGGCTCTGCCCCGCTTGCTCTCCCTCCTGGCAGTCCGGGCCGCTTCCCTGCTCAACTTCGCCGAACTCTCCCGCACTACCGGCATTCCCCAGACCACCCTCAAGCGCTACCTGGCCCTGCTGGAGACCACCTTCCTCGTGTACTTCCTTCCCGCCTGGTCCGGCAATCTGGGCAAGCGGCTGGTCAAGGCACCCAAACTGATGCTCAACGACACCGGCCTGCTCGTCCACCTGCTGGGGAGCGATCTGGGCCCAGGCACCCAGCTTGGGCCAGTCCTAGAAAACTTCGTCGTCACGGAACTGCGCAAGCAAGCCGCATGGAACTCCCGGCGGATCCAGCTCTTTCACTTCCGCACCCAGGTCGGCCGCGAAGTGGACCTCGTCATGGAAGACAACAGTGGTCGAATCGTGGGCATCGAAGTCAAAGCGACCGCCACACCAGGGGCCGACGATTTCAAAGGTCTGCGCTCCCTGGCCGACGATTTGGGAGATCGTTTCCACCGCGGGGTGGTGCTGTACACCGGTCCCGAGGTTATCCCTTTCGGCGCGCGCCTGCATGCCCTGCCGGTAGAATCTTTGTGGCGCACCCATCCATAACCGCTTACCCCCCCCACTACCAGCGGCCTCACAGCGGCCTCACAAACAAGTGAAGGGCACCCCGATGAGTTTCTCGTCGTATTGCCTGGCCCTTTCGTCATTATTGATGACGATGCCCAGACGGCAGCCGCGCTCGGCGACAAAGTCGCGGAGTGCCCGCAGTTGCTGGAAAGGCACTGCTTGCTGGTATCTGATCTCAATGGGCACCAACCCGAACTCTCCCTCCAGAACCAGGTCCACCTCGGCGCCGCCGCCCGTCCGGTAGTAGTAGGCATCATAACTCACGCCGCGGCCGTTCAGGGCGCGGAGGATCTCCTCGATTACCAGTCCTTCCCAGGAGCGCCCCATGGCCGGGTGGGTCAGCAGGGCATCCAGGTCGGACAGGCGCAACAGGTGGTGCAGCAAGCCACTGTCGCGCAGATAGCCCCTGGGGTGTTTGACCACCCGCTTGATGGCATCCTTCTCAAAGGAGGGGAGACGGCGCCAGAGGAAGGTGCCGTGGGCAATCTCGAAGTAGTCTCGCGCTGTCGGTTGGGAGACCCCCAGGGCACGGGCACCTCGGAATAGTTGATGATGGTCCCCGACAGGTTGCCCAGGAACTGGACAAAGAGCTGGAAGTGGTTCTGATCCAGGCCGGGAAACAGGCGCGCCACATCGCGGTACAGATAGGTGCGCACATATTGGTCCATCCACACGGTGCGGAAACGTGGGTCCTTTTTCAGCCAGGGCTCGGGATAGCCCCCGCCAAACCAATAGTCGTGCGCAAGGGTCAAGTCGGCGCGGGGAATCAGCTGGGCCGCAAAGTCGGCAGCCGAGACCCGGCCGGCGAGCAGTTCGCAGAAGGGGCTGTCCACTTGCCCATTCACCTCGGCAAAGGAAAAGGGCGCCATTTCGATGACCCCGATCCGGCCCGCCAGGCTCTCGGAGACGGCCCGCAATAGCGCCGGTGAACTGGAGCCGGTGATCACGAAACGGCCAGGCTGGTCGCGCTGTTGGTCGATGGCCACGCGCAGGGCCGGAAGCAGGGCGGGTAATAGCTGCGCCTCATCGATGCGCCACCTGCGCTGGATTGAGGCGCAGGAATAGATCGGGGTCGCGGGAAATGACCTGGAAATCGCTGCCCCGCTCCAAGTCGAAGATCTTCCACGGACCTCCCAGGGTGCGCAGCAGCGTAGTCTTGCCGCACTGGCGTGGACCGAGCAGCGCCACGCAAGGAAAATAGTCGAGGTACTGCCGAAGGAGTCCTTGATATTGCCGTTCCATACCTTGCATTTTAAAATACATTATTCTAAAATACAAGGTTAAACTGGATAGTTCCCCCACTATCTACTGTTCAGTGACCGCGATCCGCTCGTCAGGTCCGCCAGGAGCAAGCCCGGTAATGTGGTAGCTATTGGCAACACCAAAAACCGGCACTGATTTGATCGTTTTCCCCTATCGATATTGAAGTGGCTTGCGTGGATCCTGGGCACGCCCTAGCTTCGCGTCAAAAGAAAGGACCTGACAAGGAGGCCCTGTCCCTGGCGGCCCTGCTCGATGCCCAGAAGAGCGGGCGCGAGCGCTACGACGCTGAGATGTCCGAGAAGAAACAGTCGCTGGAAGCCGAGATCACCGCGGTTCGGGAAATGTGCGGATACTTCCCGCCCTGCAGACTGCCCAGGCAGAGAAACGCGGCACCGGTCAGACGGAGAGTTGAGGGGTCCCCAAGCCTCTCGTCGCCTACCTGAGACATCCCCCACGGCCCGGAACGCTGAGCCCCCGCCATGACCCAGCAAACCCTGGAAGTCGCGCTCCTCCCCCATGGCGGCTTCCTCCTCGAATTCGCCGATACCGAGGAGCGCTTTGACGAGGCCTCCAACCAGGCGCAGCGGGACCTGTTGCGGCGCTACCACCAGGAGGACCCGGAAAACTGGCTCCTGTTGTTGGGCTTCAGGGATCGGACACTCCGTTTTTCCCCCTCGCTCGAATACTGGCGGGACTTCGCCGGGCGCTTCGTCGCCCAGTTGGGCCGGACCCCCGACCTCGAGGACCTGCGGGGCAAGGCTGTGGTCGAGCCACTGGCCAGTGAGGAGTCGCAGGCCCTGCTGGCCTCAGCCCCCCTGATGACCGGCATCGAACACCTCACCCTCGACCTACTCGCCCAGCTCTGGCAGCGCCTGAACCACGCCTTTCGTACCCTGATCAAAGACTACCAGGGCACGGTCGAGACCTTCTTCAAGACCCACAGCCCCTCGACCCACCTGGCCGGGCGGGTCTTTTTTCATCTGGTCGAAAATGCCAAAGGCGAGGAGCCTTTCGCCTTCCTGGCCACCTACTCGACCAGGGTGGACACCAGAGGCGCCTCCCGCCATCTGCCGCTCAAATACGCGCTCCAGGAATACGGGGACGACCAGAAAAGATTGCTGCAATTACTCTCCACGGTGCACCTGGCCGCCCGCGAGAGTCCGCTGCTATCCGCCCTGCTCGAAAGCGGCGACCTCTTCCACCCGCTCTCCTGGTCGGCGCGCCAAGCCTATGCCTTCCTGAGGGACATCCCCCTCTTCGAACGCTCGGGGGTATTGTGCCGCATCCCCAACTGGTGGACCGCCCGGGCCACTCAGGCGCGGGTGGAGGTCCGTATCGGCGAGCAACGACCTGTCTATGTGGGTATGGACGCCATCCTCAGCGCCACCCCGCGCCTGTACTTGGGTGACACCCAGCTCTCGGTGGCAGAAGCCAGGAAACTGCTGCGCCAGTCCGAAGGCCTTGCCCTGCTGAAGAACCGCTGGGTCGAGGTCGACCCGGAGAAACTGAAACAGGCCCTCGCCGCCTATGATCAGGCCCAAAAGCTGCTGGACCGCGAGGAACTCACCCTGCGCGACGCCCTGCGCCTCCAACTCCATCCCGACGAATTCCTGGGCACCACCAACCAGGCAGTGCAGCTGGGCATCGCCAAAGGGGAGTGGCTGGAGGAGGTCACGCGCAAGTTGCTGGACCCCCGCCTGGTCACGGCCCTGAAGCCGCCGGCCTCCTTCAAGGCCCAGCTCCGCCCCTACCAGCAGCAGGGCCTCAACTGGCTGGGCCTGCTCGATTCCCTGCACCTGGGCGCCTGCCTGGCCGACGACATGGGCCTGGGCAAAACCATCCAACTCCTCGCATTTCTCAGCGCCCTCGAGCAACCCCGCTCCGCCTCCCTGCTCATCATCCCCGCCTCCCTGATCGCCAACTGGGAAAGCGAGATCGCCCGCTTCGCCCCTGAATTATCCTTCCGCGTCGTGCATCCCGGCGCCCAGGCATCCCATCTTCAACCTCTTAGCCAGGCAGCGCTGGCCAAGCTCGACCTGGTCATCACCACCTACACTATGGTGCAGAAGTACGCGTGGCTCCAGGAACGCTCGTGGGAGTACGCCATCCTGGACGAGGCCCAGGCCATCAAGAACCCCGGCACCAAGCAGACCCGGACCATCAAGGGGCTCAAGGCCAAAAACCGGATCATCCTGACCGGCACTCCGGTGGAGAACCGCCTGATCGACCTGTGGTCCCTCTTCGACTTCCTCAATCCGGGTCTGCTGGGTAATGCTGGGGAGTTCAAGTCTTTCTGTAAGACCCTCCGGCAGGACCCCGCCGGGTACGCCCGGCTGCGCAGCGTCATCAGCCCCTATATCCTGCGCCGCCTCAAGACCGACAAAACGGTGATCGCCGACCTGCCCGACAAGGTCGAGATGAAGAGTTATGCGCCGCTGAGCAAGAAACAAGTGGTGCTCTACGAGGGCCTGATCGAGGAACTCGCGGAACGGTTGGAGCAGTTCGATGGCATCCAGCGCAAGGGCCTCATCCTCTCCTCGCTGATGAAGCTCAAACAACTGTGCAACCATCCCGACCAGTTTCTGGGCACCGGGGATTTCGAGGAGCAGGACAGCGGCAAGTTCGGTCGGTTGCGCGAGATCTGCGAGACCATTTTCGCCAAACGCGAGAAGGCGCTTGTCTTCACCCAGTTCAAGGAGATCACCCGGCCCTTGCACGACTTCCTGGCCGGCATCTTCGGGCGCGAGGGGTTGGTGTTACACGGCAGCGTGCCGGTGCGCCAGCGCAAAGGCCTCGTCGAGCGCTTCCAGGCCCCGGAGGTCTACACCCCCTTCATGGTGCTTTCCCTCAAGGCCGGCGGGGTGGGCCTGAACTTGACCGAAGCCAGCCATGTGGTACACTTTGACCGCTGGTGGAACCCGGCCGTCGAGAACCAGGCCTCGGCCCGGGCCTTCCGGATCGGCCAGAGGAAAAACGTGATGGTCCACAAATTCCTGACCCGGGGGACCATCGAGGAAAAGATCGACGCCATGCTGACCGACAAGGCCGCCCTCTTCGACAAGGTGGTCGCCAGCAGCGGCGAAGGCTGGATCACCGAGATGGGCAACGCGGAGTTGATGGGCCTGTTCCGCCTACAATTGTGAACGCGGAGAAAACCCGATGCGCAATTATCACGGCTTTCCCGAGTATGTGCCTGTGGCCCAGAAACGCGCCAAGGCCGCCAGAAAACTACAAGACCTAAAGAAGAAGAATCCCAGCATCCAGCCCGTGGTCCTGGAGGGGAATACCCTCGCCCGCACCTGGTGGGGCAAGTCGTGGAATGAAAACCTGGAGCGCTACGCCGACTACTACAACCGCATCGACCGCGGGCGCAGTTATGTCCGGCACGGGGCCGTACTGGACCTGAAGATCGCGCCCGGCAAGGTCCGCGCCCTGGTCCAGGGCAGCCAGCGCCAACCCTACAAGATCGAGATCTCGATCGCGGCCCTCGACCAGAAGACCTGGGCCCGCCTCCGCAAAAGCACCGCCGGGCAACTGGATTCTCTGGCCGATCTGCTGGCCGGCAAATTCCCCCAACCCCTGCAGGAACTCTTCTTCGCCAAGGGCGGGGGCCTCTTTCCCGAACCCAAAGAGATCGACTTCGACTGCAGTTGCCCAGACTGGGCCTCGATGTGCAAACACGTCGCCGCCACCCTTTACGGAATCGGGGCGCGCCTCGACGAAAACCCCAGCCTGTTCTTCGAACTCCGGAAGATCGAGGTGGACGAACTGATCACCCAGGCGGTGCAGCGCACCACCCGGACCCTGCTGGCCAAGGCGCGCACCAGGAAGACCAAAGTGATCGCCGATACCGACATCACCGCGGTCTTCGGCATCGAGTTGGAAGACCAGGGCAAAGCACCACAGGGCAGGGCCAGACGCAAAAAGGAAAGGTCCACCAAGCCGGTCAGGAAACCTGCAGTTCCCAAAAAGCCGGTTGTCGGGAAAACGGGAACCCCAATGAGGCCCGCCGCCACCAAAGCAGCCAAAGCAACAATACCCGGCAAGAGGTCGGCCAAGGCCACCGCACCCCGCAGAAAAACGCGCACCAAAGCCCCCGCGAAAGCTGCCCAGAAACCTGGTAGAAGATGAAAACCGATATCCTGCCCGCCCTGCGCCAGGACCCTGAGGTCCAGGTCTCCGAACAGGTGCTGCGCACCTGCGTGCACTGCGGTTTCTGCAACGCCACCTGCCCCACCTACCTGCTCACCGGCAACGAACTGGAAGGGCCGCGGGGCCGCATCTATCTGATCAAAAACATCCTCGAAGGAAGCATCACCCCCAGCCAGAAAACCCTCGACCATCTGGACCACTGCCTGGGCTGCCTGGCCTGCGAGACCACCTGCCCCAGCGGGGTGGTCTACTCCCGCCTGCTGGAGGAGGCCCGGCCCCGCCTGGAGCAGCGGGTGGAACGCCCCCTAACCTCCCGCCTGCTGCGCGGCCTGCTGCTCCGCCTCTTGCCCTATCCGGAGCGCTTCCGATTGAGTCTGCGCCTGGCCGGCCTGGGTCGCCTGGCTCGCCCGTTGATGCCGGCCTCCTGGCGCCACCTGCTCCAGATGGCCCCGGCTCACCTGCCGGCCCCTGCACAACTCGCTACCCCCGGCGTACACCCGACCCGGGGTGAGCGCCGCGCCCGGGTGCTGCTGCTGACCGGCTGTGCCCAGCAGGTGCTGGGGCCGCAGATCAACGACGCAACCGTGCGCCTGCTCACCCGCCTAGGCGCCGAGGTGGTGATCCCGGCCGACTCGGGGTGCTGCGGCGCGCTCACCTTTCATATGGGGGAACGCGAGCGGAGCCTGGGCATGATGCGGCGCACCGTGGAGGCCTGGTATCGCGAACTGTCGCGGGGTCCCCTCGACGCCATCGTGCTGAGCACCTCGGGCTGCGCCACGGTGGTTAAGGAGTACGACCACCTCTTCCGCCACGACCCCGAGCTAGGCCCCAAGGCCGCCGCCGTGGTGCCGCTGGTCAAGGATATCAGCGAGGTGGTGCTGCAATTGGGATTGGGTGCGACCGTGGCGGTGCCGCGCCTGCGGGTGGCGTACCACGACGCCTGCTCCCTGCAGCACGGTCAGAAGCTCAAGAATCCGCCCCGCCAGTTGCTGCAGCAGGCCGGCTTCGAGGTGGTCGAGGTGCCCGAGGCGCACCTGTGCTGCGGCAGCGCCGGCACCTACAACCTGCTGGAGCCCGAGTTCGCCCAGCCCCTGCTGGAGCGCAAAGCTGGCCACCTCGCCCGGCTGCAGCCTCAGGCGGTGGCCGCCGGCAATATCGGCTGTATCGAGCAACTGGCCCGCGGGGTGCAGATGCCGGTGTTGCACACCGTCGAATTGCTCGACTGGGCCACCGGCGGGCCCAGGCCGGCGGCGCTGGCAAAGATCAACCCTTGAAGTAGAGCCCCAGCACCGCCAGCATCAGCGACACCCAGGTGCCCATCATGATGCCCAGGCCCTGGCGCTGGAGCTGCTCCAGACCCGAGACCCGCCGGTCCATCTGCTCGAAGAGCCCTTCGAGGTGGGACAGCCGGTTTTCGACCGCCAGGATCCGCTGCCCCAGTTGTTCGAAAAGCCCTTCGAACCGAGTCAGTTTGTTCTCGACTACCTCGAAGCGCAGTTCAATCCGGTCTCCGACCATCGCGGTCCTCTCCTCGCTCATCGATTCATCCTTTGGCAAAGTACCCATCCACGGCCTGATCGACAACCCCGCCGCCGCACCACTTCAACCCTTCCTCACACCCCCCGCACCACCCTGACCCACGCCTCCCGCGCCCGCTGCAAATCCTCCCAATCCCCTTCGACCCGCTCCCGGTACCGCCGCAACTCCTGCCCTCCCTGCGCAAAACCCTCCCAGCCCAAAGCCTGCGCCAGCAAGGGCCCCAGCGCATCCATTTCCGCCTGCATCTGCTCCAGCCGCTCCTCCCGCTCCCTGGTTTCCCCAACCGTCAACCGCAGCAGGAGGGGCGCGTAGCGCAGCCAGCCGATGAAGGCGCCCCCGAAACGCTCCAGCGATGCCGGCGCCACCTCGATTTGCGCCAGGTGCGGCGGGTACTCGCCCCGCGTGATGTCCAGGTAGCGCTGGAAGGGATCGTGGAAGATGCAGGCCCCCACCCGGTGGCAGGCCAGGCCACCCAACTGCGCCCCGAGCAGGGCGTCCTCGCCGCGGGCGCCGGGTGGGTTGAAATAGGGCGGGATCAGGCCCTGGCGCACCGCCGCCAGATCAAAGGCGATGTTGCCGCCGCTCATCCGCACCACCCCTCGTTCCCTGGGGAGCGGCCGGGGCAGGCAGCGCAGTTCCATGCGGTTTCCGCACCGGGCCAACCGGCCCGGCAGCACAAAGGTGTGCTCGCCGATGAACTCGCTGCCCAGCCCCAGGGCCGCTCCCAGTCGCCGCCGCACCGCCTCGCCCAGGTATCGATCGAGGTCCGCGGGTATGGGCGAGGTGTATCCTGTTTCCACCCCGTGGGTGATCGCCGCCGCCTGCAGACCGCGCAGGTGCGGCCCCAGCAGGTCTCCCTCTTCCCATTCCAGGCCACCCTGCTCCCCCGGAAAAGGCGCGGCGTAGTATTCGTCGTCGTCCAGAAAAAGCAGATAGTCGGCCCCGGCCAGGAGCGCGTGGATCAGCGCCAGGTTTTTCTGCGAGCAATAGCCCCTGGGCCGGAAGAGCGCGTTGAACCCCCTCTCGTCCAGGCCCAAACCCTGCCGCATCCAGGCCAGCTGCTGCCAGGCCCCCGGCCCCAGGTACGAGACCGCGCTGAAACCGCGCTCCACCGCGCCGGACAGCGCAAAATCGAGGGGGCTCAGCCCTTGGTAGCTTGGATCGTAGACCACACTCAACTGCAGGTCGCAATCCTGCCGATGCCCCCATCTTGCTAGATTCCGGGCCAGCATGCCGGCCACCAGCGGCAGGGTGCGCCGGCCGCTGCAAAAGGCGAGATGTACCTGCTTCTTCATCGGCCAGCCAAGGCCTCCTCCAGCCGCCCCAGCAATAGCCCCTCCCACTCGGCCAATGCCTCCAGCCGGCAGCTCAGCCGCCGGACCAGGTCCGCGCGGGGACGGCGGCGGCCTTTGAGGGCCAGGTTGCGGGCCACCATCCACTCCTGCGCCACCTCCTCAACCGCCGCCCCCAACCCCGCTAGCCCGGAAATCCCCAATACCTCGCCGGCATGGCGCAGAAAGCGGGCATGCTGCCGCCGCGCCAGGCCCACCCACTTGAGCTGAGCCGCCTGGGCCAACGCCACGGCCTGCAGCGCCTCCTGCCATCCGACCATCTCCTCGATCCAGCCGGCCAACTGCCGCACCCCGGCAAGCCCCCATCCAGCCGCACCGCCCTCCAGCATACCTTCGAGATTCCCGCGCATACAGGCCCACAGCTCCTGCGGGCCGCGGGGCGGCACCTGCGGCGGCACCCGCAGGCAGCACCAGACCCAGGGCACTTCACCCAGCGCCACTGCCTGCCAGGCCGGGGCAAAGATCCCGAGCGGGATCTCTCCGGCAAAGTTCGTATAAGGGGAGGGATCGACGATGGCGACCCGGTCTGCCCCATACCCGTTGACCACCACCGTATGCGGGCTGTGCAGGGGCTGGCCCGGATAATAGCAGGCGCGCAGCGGCTCGGTATCCACCAGCGCCAGGAGCGGCCAACCCTGATCCAGTTCGGCGCAGAGCCGGGACCACCCCGAGGCAAAATCCGCCTCCTGCTGTCGCTGCAACTCCACCCCGAAGCGGCCCAGGCTCGCAACGGAGTCGCGGGTCTGGGCGGCAACGCGAAAACGATCCGGACCGGTGCCCTCCAGCGCAAAATGCCATTCGTCGAAGTGCAACAGCGCCAGATCGAGTCCGTGGTAAGCCAGCAGGCTTTCCAGGCAACCGCTGAAGCAGTCCTGTAGTTCGTCAGCGCGGCCGGGGATGCCCTCGAGCAGCACCTTCATCGCCCCTGCTCCAGGGTGGCAGCAAAGAGATGCAGGCAGGGGTTGTCGGGGAAAACCAGCGCGCGCAGGGATCGGCCCGAGCCCAGCGCCACGCGCTGCACCCACATCCACACCTCCCGCCGCACCCGCCCGTCGCTGTGGGTATCCCCCAGGTCCCCCGAGTGGTACCCGTTGCAGACCAGGCCGGGAGACTCGCCGAATCCGGCCCCCTCGAAGCCGTGCCAGCTACTCAGCTCGAGCCGGCAACAGCGGCGGCTCCCGCCTGCCTCCTCTACCTCCAGCCATTCGGCAAAGTAGCCGCAGTCCGCCGCCCCCAGCAGATACAGGGAGCGATACCCCCCCGGCGGCAAGGCCAGGCGCTGTCCCTCCAACGCCACGTTGTTGAGCGCCCCGTCCTCCTTGGAGGGAAAGAAGAAAGGGACCCCCTGGCACTCGCACAGGCTATTGGAGGGCGGCAGACTCTCAGCCGGGTAGGTGCCTCCCTCGCCGTCGAAGTCGCCGTCCGCCAGCCGATGGTCCCAGGAGATGCCGTCGTTATTGAAGAGGGGGTGCAGATCGAGCAGGACAAAAGACATGGCTTCACCTCCGCGTCTGCACGCAGGATAGGCAAAGCCCGTGCCGGGGCTAGCTCAGAGGGAAACCGACGGCCAAGCGGAGAAATTGTGCCGGAAGCGAATCAGGTGCGGGTGAGATGGGTGACGTACCGGCGAGACAGGGGGGATGGCCTTGGAGGCTTTACGGGGAAAGCGGAGAATTTGTGAGGATAACAGGTTAGGCGGCGGGGAGAAGGCCCCTGAGCGGATTTCATCGACCCAGGGCCACAGGATTGTGGACCTGGGTTGATGACCTCGGAGCCGGCCAGGGATGGCCGGCGAGAATGAGCGAAGGGGGCTCTCCCCGTCGCCCCACGTAAATCTACTACAGCACCTCTTCCACGAACCCCCGGCTGCGTTTGTCGAGCAGGTCGAGGTCGGGGAAATCGAAGCGGTTGCCGTCCACGTCCACCAGCAGCAACCGGCGGTCCCCCAGCCACTGGGCGTTCTCGGACACGTTCTGCACCCCGAATTCCCGCCGGCCCCGGCTGGTGGCCACGTCCCAGTAGGAGGTGCCGAACTCATTGCGCACCGAGTGGATCGAGTCGACCACCGCCGTCAGGTACCGGCGATCCAGTTCTTCACCCACCACCGCCAGGGTCTGCGGGTCGAGATCCTTGAGATCATCGACCATACAGATCTCCTCGTCCTTGCCGTCGAGGAAGGAGATGTAGTGGTCCGGGTGGGAGAGGGGGGCGGCGCGCACCACCTTGACCTTGAGGTAGGAGCGGTCCTCCTCGATGGTCAGGCGCAACACCCAGGCCGGCTCGCGGAAGAGGCGCAGCCTGGCCATCTCCACCTTTTCCGGGTGGGTCACGGTGATGGGCATGGGGGTGGGTTTGGGTTTCTCCTGGCCATTGGCCTTGGGGTCCTGCTCTGCCGTCGCGCTCATAACTCTTTCCGGTTAACTTTCGCTCTTGCTGCCGCCCACGGCCACCACCGCGGTGGTCTCCTGCTGGGTCTTGACCAGGTTGTAGAAGATGCCCTCGCGCTCCATCAGCTCCTGATGGGTGCCCACCTCGGCCACCTTGCCCTCGTCGATCACCACCAGGCGATTGGCGCTGCGTAGGGTGGAAAGCCGGTGGGCGATGGCAAAGGTGGTGCGGCCCCGGGTCAGCCGGGCGATGGCCTCCTGGATCTTCTTCTCGGTGGCGGTGTCCAGCGAGGAGGTGGCCTCGTCGAGGATGAGGATGCGCGGGTCGTGCAGAATGGCCCGGGCGATGGCAATACGCTGTTTTTCGCCGCCCGAGAGTTTGTTGCCCTGCTCCCCCACCATGGTGTCGTAGCCATCGGGCTTGAGCACGATGAACTCGTGGGCATTGGCCGCCCGCGCCGCCCGCACCACATCCTCGAAGCTGGCTCCGGGCCGACCATAGCGGATATTCTCGACGATGGTGTCGTCGAAGAGGAAGGATTGCTGGTGCACCAGGCCGATCTGCCGGCGCAGGTCCTCCAGCTTGATCTTGCGGATATCCACCCCGTCCACCTCCACGGTGCCGCGGTCGGCATCGTAGAAGCGGCAGACTAGGTTGATCAGGGTGCTCTTGCCCACCCCGGACTTGCCCACCAAGCCGATCATCTCCCCCTGCTTGATCTCCAGGTCCACGCCCTTGAGCACCGGCTTGGCCCGGTCGTAGCCAAAGTGCACCCCGCGGAAGGACACCGCCCCGTCCATCTTTGGCATGGGCTGGGCATCGGGATCGTCGGCCGGCTCGGTGGGGCTGTCGATGACCTCAAAGACCCGCTCGGCGCTGGCAAAGGCGCGGGTCATCCAGTTGGTCAGCTCGCCGAACCACTTGAGCGGCCCGTAGAGCATCCAGATATAACTGACGAAGGCCATCAGGTCGCCCAGCTTGAGGTCCTCCTCGAGGATCTGCCGGCCGCCGAAGTACCAGACGAAGAACACCCCGAAACTCATCAGGAAGTTCATCGAGGTGAAGAAGACGAAGATATTGCGGTCGGCCAGCACGCTGACCTCGCGCAGCTCGTTGTTGCGCTGGTCGAAACGCTCGGCCTCGCGCTCCTCCTGGGCAAAGGCCTTGACCATCCGGATGCCGCTGATCGACTCGTTGAGATGCGAGCTGAAACGCGCCCACTTGACCGACCAGCGCGACCACAGCTTGCGCATGCGCTCCCAGATCATCCAGCCGCCCAGGACGATGGCCGGCACCGGCAGCAGCACGTACACGGTGAGGCGCCAGCTCATCACCAGCAGCAGCGCCAGGATGCCGAAGGTCATCAGGATATTGCTGATGATGAAGGGCAGGCCATCGATGAGGAAACCCTCGACCCGGCTGGTGTCGTTGGTCAGGCGCGACATCAGCGAGCCGACCCGGCGCTTGTCGTAGAAGCGCAGCGGCATGTACTGTAGGCGCTGGTAGAGCTGGCGGCGGATATTGGCCACCACCTGGCTGGCCAGCCACACGGCGGTCCAGCCACGCCCCACCTGGCAAACCCAGGCGCCGATGCGCAACCCCAGGAGTCCCAGCACCAGCCAGATCAACCACCCGGCACGGGCGTGGGGCGGGGTGAGCACATCGTCGATGAGGCTGCTCACCGCCAGGGGCGGCAGCAGTTCGATCAAGGTCCCACTGACGGTGAAGAGCACCAACACCACCGCGCGCGGCACATAGGGCTTGAGGTAACCGGCGATGCGTTTGAGGGTATCCCACTTCTTCACGCAGGCCGGACACAGGCCGTCCTTCTCGGGCAACAGGCGGTTGCACTTGGCGCAGCGCGAACGCTCCACCTCGCTGGGCAGGGCCATGTCCTCGCCGCGGGTGAGGCGGTTGATGCCCTCGGCCACCTCGGTGAACTTGGCCGCCATCGAACTGGAGTAATGCAGGTATTCGGGCCGGCCCTCCTTGGGCTTGACCTCGAGCATGCCGCCGCCGATCAGCGCCTCCACCCGGGCCCCGGAGACCTGGTCCATGGCGATCTGGCGGGTGCCGTTGTCGTGCTGGCTGTCGAGGAAGAGCACGCGCTCGGGGGTCACCACCAGCCAGTGCTGGGCGAACTGTCCGCCCTCGCCCATGTCGGCGGACACCTGGATCAGCACCTCTTCTTCGGGCTTTTTGGCCACCCCCAGTTTCTGGTCGATCACCAGGGGCATCGTCTCCACAAATGGCTTCATAGATCCATCATTCCTTGATGGCGATGACCTCGGCGACCTGCTGCTGCAGCTTCACCAGTTCGTAGAAGTGCCCTTCCTTCTGCATCAACTCCTCGTGGGTGCCGGTCTCGATGATGCGCCCGCCTTCCATCACCACCAGCCGGTTGGCGTTGCGCAGGGTGGAGAGCCGGTGAGCGATGGCAAAGGTGGTGCGGCCCTTCACCAGATGGGACAGGGCCTCCTGGATATGTTTCTCGGTCTGCACGTCCACCGAGGAGGTGGCCTCGTCGAGGATGAGGATACGCGGATTGTGCAGCACGGCCCGCGCAATGGCCACTCGCTGGCGCTCCCCGCCCGAAAGCCGGCTGCCCTTCTCCCCCACCTGGGTATCGTAGCCGTCGGGTTTGGCCATGATGAAGTTGTGGGCATTGGCCGCCCGCGCCGCCGCCATGATGTCGGCCAGGCTGGCCCCAGGCCGGCCGTAGCCGATATTGGCGGCGATGGTGCCGCTGAAGAGGAAGGGCTCCTGAGGCACGATGCCGATCTGCCGGCGCAAATCGCCCAGCTTGATCTTGCGTATATCCACCCCGTCGATCTCGATGAGGCCCTGGTCGGCGTCGTAGAAGCGGGCCAGCAGGCTGACGGTGGTGGTCTTGCCCACCCCGGACTTGCCCACCAGGCCGATCATCTCGCCGGGCTGCACGTCGAGGTCGAGGTCGTTGAGCACCGGTTTGCTCTTGTCGTAGCCGAAACGCACCTTGCGCAGGGTGACCCGCCCCTCGATAAGGGGCATGGGCACCGCGTCGGGGTCTTCGTACGCCTCGGGCGGGGTGTCGAGGATCTCGAAGACCCGCTCGGCGCCGGCAAAGGCCCGGGTCATCCACGAATTGACCTGGCCGAACCACTGCATCGGCCCGTAGAGCAGCCACATATAGCTGTAGAAGGCCAGCAGGGTGCCGATGCTCAGCGAACCGTTGAGCACCTCGTGCCCACCGAAGTACCAGACGATGGCTACCCCCATGCCGCTGACCAGGTTCATGGTGGCGAAGAAGACGA
Organism: Candidatus Latescibacterota bacterium; assembly: GCA_020852055.1. Taxonomy (GTDB): domain Bacteria; phylum Latescibacterota; class UBA2968; order UBA8231; family UBA8231; genus SICG01. The sequence goes on along the minus strand of JADZBP010000205.1, from coordinate 6,396 downwards.
ACCAGTTGCGCTCGGACTGCACGCTGACCCGCACCAGGGCGCGGTTGCGCTTGTCGAACTCGGCAATCTCGCGCGGCTCCTGGGCGAAGGTCTTGACCACCCGGATGCCCGAGAGCACCTCGTGCAGGCGGGCCGTCAGGTGCGACCAGGCCTGGCGGGTCTTGTGGAAGAAACGGCGCATGCGTTTCCAGAAGAGCATGCCCCAGGCCAGCAGCAGAGGCACCGGCATCAGGATATAGAGGGTCAGCTCCCAGCTCATGTAGAGCAGGAAGCAGAGGATGCCCACCAGCATCAGGCCGTTGAGGATCAGGTAGGGCATGCCCTCGACGAGGAAGTCCTGCAACATGCCCGAATCCTGGGTCACCCGCGACATCAGGGCCCCCACCTGGCGTTTGTCGTAGAACTGCAGCGAGAGCATCTCCAGCCGGCGGTAGAGCAGGCTGCGGATATCGGCGGTGACCCGCGCGCCCAGCCAGGTGGCGGTCCACACGTGCATCCACTCACCGATCCAGCTGGCCACCCGCACCCCGATCAGGCCCAGCACCAGAAAACCCAGCAGCGCGACATAGGGAGACAGGTCGCCGGCGCCGACCCCGGGGGTCAGCACCTCGTCGACGATGCGTTTGGTCAAGAGGGGCGGCGCCAGCTCGGCCAGGGTGCCGATGACCGAGGAGAGGGCCAGGATGGTCACCCGGCCCTTGTACGGCTTGAGGTACGCGGCGATGCGTTTGAGGGTGGCCAGGCGCGAGACACAGGCCGGGCAGAGGCCGTTCTTTTCGGGCAGGAGGCGGTTGCACTTGGCGCAGCGGGTGCGGTCGAGGTTGGGATTGACCAGCACCGACTGGTCCTGGCGCAGCTGCTCCAGACCGCGGGCCACCTCCGAGAACTTGGCGGCCAGGGTGCTGGAGTACGGCACCAGCAGGGTGGGTTCGCCCTGCCGCTCCACCTCCAGGCGGCCACCCCCCACCAGGGGCTCGGTGCGCACCGAGCGCATATTGCCCAGGGGGACCTGCACGGTCCCGTTGGCGCCTTGGGCCGGCACCACCAACAGCCGCTGGGTAGTGGCCACCACCCAGCCCTCGCCGTACTGGCCCTCGGGCTCCAGGTCGGTGCAGACCTGGATGAGCACTTCCTCGCCGGGGGAGAGCACCCCCTGGATCTTGGCGGCCATCTCTGGCCGGGCCGGCTCCAGCAGCCTGATATGTGGCGCCTTTTCCTCGGTATTGTCCATTTACATAGGATCTCCCTAGCGCGGAACAATGTCAAGGGCGCGCGCGAAACATTAGCCGGGAAAACAAGGCCCGGTTCCGCGCCACTATCCAGTACCCCAACTCCACCCCCCAGACCAGGGGCGGCCGGCGCAGGCAGCGGGCAATACGCGGATACCCCGCCAGTTCCAGCACGGTCAGGCAGGCCCGGCCGGCCCGCTCCAGTTGGCCATCGGGGTGGCGCAGGTGTACCGCCCGGCGGCAGGCGGCCGCCAGGGCTTCGTCCATGGGTGGCTGCGGGGCCTGCTGATAGGGCAACGCCACCAGCATTCCGGCACAGTCGCGTTCCCGGGCCCACGCGGCGGCCCGGCGGCAGAAAGCGCAATGCCCGTCCCAGAGCAGCCAGTACTGATCCTCACGCGGCCTGCAGGCCCCTTCCTCGGCGCTCATTTCCCTGTTTTACCCCGGTTGGGAGGCACCTTTTCAAATCCCCGGCGGGTCATATATTAAAGGACGCTTTGTCCACCCCTCTCTCCCCCCCTGTGCCTATGACTGCCCTGCCCGATCCTCAGCCAGCGAGCCAGGCCTCCCCGGTTTCGCCTGCCGATCCCCAGTTGGAGCAGCACAACCGCCAGCTGGAACAACTCCTGGAACAGACCGACCTGGAGGGCATGTCTCCCGAAGCCATGCTGCGCTGGGCCGACGAGCACTTCCCCGGCCGGGCCATGATCAGCACCAGCTTCCAGTACAGCGGCCTGGTGATGATCCATATGGCCGTGCAGGCCGGGCTGCATCTGCGCCTAGCCACGGTGGACACCCTGCGCTTGCACCCGGAGACCTACGCCTTCATCCGCGATATCGAGGCCCGGTACCAGCGGCCCATCGAGATCCAGCGGCCCGACCCGGCCCAGGTGCAGGCCATGGTCAACCGCCACGGCGAGTATCTCTTCTTCGACTCCAAGTTCAAACAGCAGCACTGCTGCCAGATCCGCAAGGTGCGGCCCCACGACCAGTTGCTGCGCCACGTCGACTGCTGGATCGCCGGCAACCGGCGCGACCAGTCCGGCCACCGCGAGGACCATACCCCCAAGGGCAGCCTGGTCCCCGAGTACGGCACCCAGCGCAAGATCCTCAAACTCTTCCCCATGGCCGACTGGAGTGAAAAACAACTCCTGGAGTACATGGAGGCCCACGGAGTACCCCGCCACCCCCTCTACGATCAGGGCTACGCCAGCATCGGCTGCACCATCTGCTCCACCCCAGTGCTGCCGGGCGAACCCAAACGCGCCGGCCGCTGGCGCTGGTTCAACAACAACAATACCGAAGAGGCCGACGACAAGAAGGAATGCGGCCTGCACTACAACATTTGAGCGAGGGCGGAAAACCCAGCCAGCTTTCCCGGCAACTGGGCCTGTGGGACAGCGTGGCGATCATCGTCGGGGTGGTGATCGGGGTGGGCATCTTCCGGGTGCCGGCCTCCATCGCCGAATACCTCTCCTCCCCCCTGCTGGTCCTGGGGGTGTGGGTGGCCGGCGGCCTGCTCTCCCTCTGCGGCGGCCTGTGTTACGCCGAACTCTCGGCCTCTTTCCCCCGCACCGGCGGCGACTACGTGTACCTGCGCGAGGCCTACGGCCCCTGCCTGGGCTTCCTCTTCGGCTGGACCCAGCTGCTGGTGATCCGGCCCGGCGATCTGGCCAGCATCGCCGTGATCTTCGCCGACTACGCCGCCTACTTCGTGCCCCTCTCCCCTTGGGGGGTGCGCGGCCTGGCCGTGGGCGCCATCGTGGTCTTCACCGCCTTGAACCTGTGGGGCCTGCGCTTCGGGCGGGTCACCCAGAATCTGCTCGCCGGTGCCAAGGTGCTGGGGGTGCTGCTGCTGGCTCTGGTGGGCCTGTCCGTGGCTCGGGCCGCCAACCTCGAGGTCAGCACCCCGCCCCCCACCCAACTGCCCCTGCCCCTGGCTCTGGGCACGGCCCTGATCTTTGTGATGTGGACCTACGGTGGGTGGAACGAGAGCACCTATGTGGCCGGCGAGATGAAGAACCCGGCCCGCGATCTGCCCCGCTCCATCGCCATCGCCCTGGTCCTGGTGGTCGGGCTCTACCTGACGCTCAATACCGCGTACCTGGCCTGTATCCCCTCCGACCAGTTGCCCCAGTCCGAGATGGTCGCCGCCCTGGTGGTCGAGAAATTCCTGGGCGGGCCCGGTGGCGGCCTGGTCGCCGCCCTGGTGGTGGTCTCCGCCCTGGGCGCCCTCAACGGCACGGTGCTGACCAGCGGCCGGCTGACCTACGCCTTTGGCGCCGACCATCCGCATTTTGCGCCGCTGGCCGGGGTCCACAACCGCTTCCGCACCCCGGCCCTGGCCTTGGTCCTCAACGGGATCTGGTCGGCGGTGCTGGTGTGCACCGGCACCTTCGATCAGCTGCTGGGCTACACCAGCGCCGCCACCTGGCTTTTCTTCGCCCTCATCGCCGCCGGTATCTTCCGCCTGCGCCGCCAGCGCCCGGAGATGGAACGGCCCTACCGGGTCCGCACCCCGCTGGTGGTGCTCTTCGTGGCCGCCAGCCTGTGGCTGACCTACAGCGCCGTCGCCTACAGCCCTCTGGGCTCCCTGGCGGGCCTGGGCATCCTGCTGGCCGGGTTGCCCCTCTATTACCTCATCCGCCTCCGCACGCCGCGCGCTTAAACTGCTCCCCCCGATCCTTGTAATTGGCGAACATGCCGAAGCTGGCGCAGGCCGGCGAGAGCAGCACCACCTCGCCCGGTTCCACCCGCAGTCGCGCTTGCGCCACCGCCTCGGCCATGCTGGCGCAGCCGCGCACCAACTCCCCCGCATACCCCGCCTGCACTGCTGCCTGCGCGATCCGCTCCCCCTCCTCACCGAGCAACACCACCGCCTTGACCCGGCCGGCGGCCAATTGTGCGCCCAGGCTGCTGAAATCCGCACCCTTGGATGAACCGCCAGCGATGAGCACCACCGGCTCCTCGAAGGCCTGCAGTGCCGCCACCGCCGCGTCCGGGGTGGTGGCCAGGGAATCGTTGTAATAGAGCACCCCGCCATACTCCCCCACCCGCTCCAGGCGGTGCGGCAGTCCCGCAAAACCCAGGATGCCAGCGCGGATCTGCGCCGGGCTGGCTCCCGCCGCTGCCGCCGCCGTGGCTGCCGCTGCCGCGTTCTCCCGGTTGTGCCGGCCACGCAGCGGGATCTCCTCCACCCGGCACACCACCTCCCCCTCGGCGCCGGGCCGACGCAGCCACAACTGTCCCGCCTCCACCCAGGCCCCCTGCGCCACCGGGCCGATGGTGCTGAAGGTCCACACCGTGCCGGGATGCTCGTGGGCGAAACCGCTGGCCGTCGGGCAGTCCTGATTGACCACCAACACCTCCCCCGGTCCCTGGTGCCGGCAGATGTTGCGCTTGGCCTCCACGTACTCCTCGCGGGTGGCGTGGTAGTCGAGATGGTCCTGGGTGATGTTGACCACCACCGCGATCTGCGGGCTCTGCTCGAGATCCTGCAACTGGAAGCTGGACAATTCGAGCACCACCAGATCGGTGGGTTGCAATGCGTCCAGGAATGAGATGGGCGGCAGGCCGATATTGCCGCCCAGGTACAACCCGCTCGCCCGGCTCTCCTGCAGGATACGGGTGAGCATCGAAGAGGTGGTGCCCTTGCCCTTGGTAGCGGTCACCCCGATGAGGGGGCAGGGGCAGCGCTCGACAAAAAGGCGGGTCTGACTCTCGAGCCGGGCGCCGGCTGCCTGGGCTGCCCGCAGCTCGGGCCGCAGCGGGGAGATGCCGGGGGTGCGCCAGATCACCTCAAAGTCCGCCAGGCCGGCCAGATAATCGGGACCCAGTCGCCATTGCTCGACCCGGTCTCCCCATTCCCGCCTGACCGCGACCTCCGGCTGCCGGTCACACACCGCGAAGCGCAGCCCCTTGGACAGCAGATACTCGCCCAGCGCCTGATTCTCCACCCCCAGCCCCAGCAGGGCCATACGTTTGCCGGTCAGTTCCGCCAGGCGCATCAGGCCTCTTTCACGTACTCAAGCAACATGCCCACCAAGTTCTCAAACACACTCAGCCGGCTCACCTCGTACCCATGGGAGTAGAGCCGCGGGTACCCCACCGTCGCCGCCCGCGGCGCCAGCCCCGTCTCCAACACCCCCGTGGCGTCCGAGAACGCCGCCCCGTACACCGCGTACTGCAACTCCGTGCCCGCCCGCCCCGCCGCCCGGCCCATCTCGGCGATCAGGGCCTGGTCGAAGTGGGCCCCAGCGTCCTTGGACCAGGTGGCCGGCCGGCCATCGAGGGTCAACTGCGAGCCCGAAGGCATGGGCGAGGAATCCACCGCGATGAAGATCTCCACCGGAGTGCGCGCTGCCCAGCCCCGCGCTCCCAAGGTGCCGGTCTCCTCCTGCACCATAAAACACAGGTTGAGGGTACGGTGCGGTTTCAGCCCCTCCTCCCGCAGGCGGCGCAAGAGCCCCAGCAGCGCCACGGTGCCGCCCCGGTTGTCGAGGATCCAGGCCGAAACCAGCGGATCGGCGGCCGGGCCAAAGAGGTGCGGCCCCCGCACCGAAAGCCCCGGCACCGCGCAGGAGCCCACCCGCACCCCGGCCTGCTTCAACTCCGCCGGGCTCAGGCCGGTGTACAGGCGGCAATCGGCCCAGGTGAGCCCCTTGCTGCCGGAAATGAACTGGGCAATGGGGTCCTGCGGGTCGTTAGTGTGACCCGAGCCAAAGCCCAGATGGGCGGGGACCAGGCTCTCGCCCTCACCGACGATCAGCATCGGGCCCTCCCCCAGCTTCCACGGGTACAACCCGCCGCTGCGCTGCACCCGGAGCTGTCCATCCGGCTCGATGGCGGTGATCACCGCCCCTATCTCGTCCAGATGGCTGGCCAGGGCCACCCGTCCCAGTTCGGGCTGCCGGCCGGCGATCTCCACCCACACATTGCCCTGCGGATCGAGGCGGGGAGCGCCACCCAGCGCTTCGATGTGCTGCATGACCCGGGCGGCCATGCGCTCCTCGCGGCCCGAGGGAGCGGGGATCTGCAACAATTCGCTCAGCAAAAGCAGATGGGGGTCGCGGTCTGGGGCAGGCATCTTTCTCTCCCGGCAGGGTTGCTCCATGGGGGGTTATCCGCTTCTTTAATATCGAGTTTCCCCAGACCATCAACCAGGACC
>JADZBP010000204.1 GCA_020852055.1 Candidatus Latescibacterota bacterium | reverse complement strand
GATCGGTTTCTGAAAAAAGTCGTACGCACCCTGGTCCAGGAGTTGGCGGGCGAGGCGTTCGGAGGCGTACCCTGAAACGATGATAACCTGGATCTTGGGGTCCATCTCCCTGATCAGGCGCAGGGTCTCGCTCCCGTCCATGTGGGGCATGGATATATCGAGGAAGACAACATCCGGCAGGTGTTCCTTGAGGCGCAACAACCCTTGTTGGCCGTTGGTCGCCGTGTACACGGTGTACCCGAGACCGGTACAGAACTCCTCGATGGTGCTGAGGAAATCGGTCTCGTCATCGACGAAAAGCAGCTTGAAGTCGGGCATGTCCATAATGTAAGGGGCTGTTCGCGGTAGTCAAACCGGCCCCGGTGCCGCGGGCGGCGGCGGTGCTTGACGTGGTTCAAAGGGGGTATTAAGATATGATTCCCGCTACCGCAGCCCGAGATGCGGGTCTCCCTCCGCCCCCTCATCCCCAACCGGAGTGTTCCTATGTCCCGCGGTGTGAACAAGGTCATCCTCATCGGCAACATCGGTTCCGATCCGGAGGTCAAATACACGGCCAGTGGTGTGGCGGTGGCCAATTTCAGTCTGGCCACCTCGGAGAGCTGGACCGACAAAGGCAGCGGCCAACGGCAGGAGCGCACCGAATGGCACCGCCTGGTGCTGTGGCGGAAGCTGGCGGAGATTGCCGGGCAATACCTGAAAAAGGGCAGCAAGATCTACGTCGAAGGAAAACTTCAGACCCGCTCTTGGGACGACCCAAGCGGGCAGAAGCGCTATATGACTGAGATCGTCGTCGACGATATGCAGATGTTGGATGGGCGGGGCGAAGGCGGGTATAGCGGGGAGATGAGCCCTCCCGGCGGTGGGGGCGGCCAAGCGGCACCCGATCCCGGTCCCCAGGGTGCCCCGATGGCCGAGGACGATCTGCCATTCTAGGCGGTGGGTTCCCCGGTACCTGCCCCTGACCTGATCGATCTGGGCCGTTTCTGCCTGGGTCTGGTCCTCATCGGCGGGCTGCGGGTGTTGGCGCAGATGTCGAGGCGTCCCGGCGCCGAGTTCTGGGCTCCGCTTATGGCGCCCCGGCTGCACTACGGCCTTGCCGGGGTCCTCTCTGGTTATACCTTCCTGCCTCAACTCGCCCCTGCCTTCGCCGCCCTCCTGGCCATCGTTCTGGTGTTCTGCGGCGCGTGGGTAGGGGTGGCGGCCGGTTGCAGTTTCGATCTTCGCCGGGAATACCAGCACCGGTTTCTGGGGCTGCTGCTCGAAGGCGGTCAGGCGGGCCTGGCGATGGCGGCCGTGCTGCTGGCGGCCTTTCTGGTCAACCACTTTCCCGCGGCCGGATCGATCTACCTCAACGGGGCAGCGCTGGAAGTGGTGTGCGGGATCTGCATGGTGGGTATCTCCGCCGCCGGTGCCGAACAGCAGGCCAACAGGCCCCCCCTGGCCGCCCTCTGCGGGGCGTTGCTGGCAGCGCTGGGCATCAGCCAGCTACACGGTTCTCCTTTCCCGCTCTTATCCTCGCCGCTGGTCCCGAGGGGCCTGATCGTCGACGGGCAGCTGGGTAAACTGCTTTTTGGGTCGATGCTCGGTTGCGGCATCGGGGTGCTCGCCGACTTGGCCACCCGCGACGAACACCCGCTCGCGGTTCGGTGTTATCTGGTGGCCGGCGTGGTGTTGCTGGGCGGGGGGATTGCCGCTGCGCTCGGGTTGGAGCCACTCTGGGTCGGGCTTCTGGCGGGCGCCTGGCTCATCAACGCCACCTTGCGCCGCCTGGATATCCTCGAGACCATATCCCAGAGCTATAGCTTTGCCCAGAGCGGGTTGCTCTTCGGCGGAGGCTGGTTCCTCGGCGAGGCGCTGCTGGCAGGGGGGACCAATCTGGGGGTTTTCGCGTGGGCGGCGTTGCTGGTGCTGGTGCTGCGGCTCGCCGCGCGGCTGAGCAGCCGGCTCGAGGTCCGTTACGTGCCGGCTGAGCGACCGCACCGAGGGCACCGACCAGTGCCTGCCGGTGCCCTCGATCTCGATGATGTCGGCCTAGCGCTGGCGGCCAGCCTCCTGCGTATTCTGCCTTCGGAGGCGGGCATCGCCCTGATGGGCGCGGTGGCCGCCGGCCAACTCTGCCTGCGCCTGATCGGCTGGTGGTCGCGCCGGTGGCGGCCCCCGGCTCCGGCGCCGCTGCTCTGAAGCGCCGGCTCAGTCCCTCAAATTGTAGAGGGCTGCCCGACCCAGGTACTGCGCCTGCGTGCCGAGTTCTTCTTCGATGCGCAGCAGCTGATTGTATTTGGCGATGCGGTCGGTGCGCGAGGCGGACCCGGTCTTGATCTGGCCGGCGTTCACCGCCACCGCCAGGTCGGCGATGGTGGTATCCTCGGTCTCGCCCGAACGGTGGGAGATGACGGCGGTGTAGCCGGCGCGTTCGGCCATCTCGATGGCCGCCAGGGTTTCGGTGAGGCTGCCGATCTGGTTGACCTTCACCAGGATCGAGTTGCCCACCCCGGCGGCGATACCCCTTTTGAGGCGCTCGGTGTTAGTGACAAAGAGGTCGTCACCGACGAGCTGCAGTTTTTTGCCCAGGGCCGAGGTCAGGGCGGCCCAGTTCTCCCAATCGTCCTCGGCCAGACCATCCTCGATGGAAATGATCGGGTAGCGCGAGCACAGGTCCTGATAATACTCGATCATCTGCGTCGAGGACCGGGCCTTGCCGTCCGACCAGCGGAAGGTATAACGACCGTCGGCGTACAGCTCGCTGGCGGCCACGTCGAGGGCGAGAAGCACGTCCTGGCCCGGGTGGTAGCCGGCCAGGGTGATGGCTTCGACGATCACCTCGAGGGCCTCGTCGTTGGAGCGGAGGTTGGGCGCAAAGCCACCTTCGTCGCCAACCGAGGTATTCAGCTTCTTCCCCTTGAGCACGGCCTTGAGCTGGTGGAAAATCTCGGCTCCGGTCCGCAATGCCTCGCGGAAGCTGGGCGCGCCGACCGGCATCACCATGAACTCCTGGAAATCGACGTTGTTGTCGGAGTGAGACCCGCCGTTGAGGATATTCATCATCGGCATGGGCAGCACCCTGGCTTTGGGGCCTCCTAGATACCGGTAAAGGGGTAGCCCAGCGGCAGCGGCG
>JADZBP010000203.1 GCA_020852055.1 Candidatus Latescibacterota bacterium | reverse complement strand
GTTGTCGGTGCCCACGTCGAGGGTGACGGGCAGGCACTGGGTGGGATGGATGCCGGCGCAGGCGGTGTACAGGGCGAGTTTGCCCACCGGGATGCCCATGCCATCGGCGCCCAGGTCACCCAGGCCGAGGATACGTTCGCCATCGGTGACCACCACGATACGCACGTCCTGGTGCGGCCAGTTGCGCAGCACCTTGACCATCTCGCCGCGGTCTTCGGCGGAGAGGTAGAGCCCCCGCGGGCGCCGGAGGATATGGCCGTAGAGCTGGCAGGCCAGGCCCACGGTGGGGGTGTAGATGATGGGCATCAACTCCTGGATATGGTCGATGACCACCCGGTAGAAGAGGGTTTCGTTGCGGCCCTGCAGGGAGGCGAGGTAGATATATTTTTCGAGGTCGGAGGATTTGCGGCGCAGGTTTTCGAGGACCCGTACCACCTGCTGCTCCTGGGTGTTGATGCGCGGCGGCAGCAGGCCGCGCAGGCCCAGGGCTTCGCGTTCGGCGGCGCTGAAGGCGGTGCCTTTGTTGCGGACCGGGTCGTTGAGCAGGCGCAGGCCCCGGGGAAAGTCGGAAGGCAGGTCGGGAAGGTTCTGCTGCTGGGTGGTCGACATGATTGACATCTCCTAGGCAAGGGATCCTATGCTTAATATTCACAAAACCCCTGTCCGGGAGGAGATGGCTAGCGCTTATCGCTCCATCCCTCGAAGGAAATGGCCGGGTACATGATCCGCTCGTGGCGCTGCGGGGCGAAGATACGCGGTCCGGCAACGGGTTCTGCCTGGGTGTAGACGTAGAGTTCGCCCTGCCACTGTAGGATCAGTTCGTCGCGCGGGTCGCCGCACACATCCACCGGGTACGCCACTCCGGGGTTGCGCTCGGCCAGGGGCACCCCGGCGAAGAGCTCGAGGTCGCGCAGGTCGAGCAGATGGTTGCCCCGGTAGTCCCACAGGCCCAGCACCGGGTTGCTGCTGCTCAACAACAGGTGCTCTTCGCCCTCGCCGGTCCAGTTGACCACCGTGCCGCCCTGGCTGAGGTAGTCGGGCTGGAAGCGGCCGATGAGCTGGCCCTCCCCGTCGAAACAACAGAGGATGCCGTAGTTCTGGTGACGGGTGCCGGCGATGATCTGGTGGCCGGGCACATCCCTGGCGAATTTGCCCACCATCACCCCCTGCACGTGGCCCACGCTGCGGCGGGCCAGCACCTGCCCGTTGGTGGCGTCCACCAGCACGAAGCCTTCGCCTCCCGAGGCGTACGCCGCTCTCATGGTCCCCGGCCAGAGCGGGCCGGCGATCACCGAGTCGGGGTGGCGCGCCCCGTTGAACACGTCCCAGTACCGCGCCTCCTCCACCGTCCACAGCCGCGTCCCGTCCCCCTTGTAGCAGTGGTACCCGGCCAGGATCTCCTCGCAGCCGTCCTTGTCCACATCGCAGAGGTTGATATTGTGCCCCATCGGGGGTAAGTGCAGGGTTTGGGACCAGCGCAATTTCAGGTCCGCGTCGAGCACCCAGAAGGTCCAGCCCCCGGCCGAACCGTCGTCCTTGAGCACCACGCTGTCGCAATGGGCTTTGCCTTCGAGGCGGGCGGGGTAGAGGTGGGTGATATGGGCGCGGGGCTGGTTGCGGTCGTACGGGCCGGCAGCCGGCCAGGGGGCTTGGGCCACCTGCTGGCCGGTATCGCTGCGGTGCACGGCAAAGCCGCCGTCCCAGAAGCTGACGATCTCCTTGATCCCGTCCCCGTCCATATCGGCGAACTTGAACTGCCCTGGTCCCTCGGCCACTGCCGGGGTTTCCCAGAGGAGCTGGCCCTCCAGGTCGTAGAGGGTAAAGCCCTTGAAGGCGGGACCACTGGAGGCCACCAGCAGGCAGGCGGGTCCCCCGTCGCGGGGCCGGAAGAAATGGGGCCGGCCCTCGGCCAAGCGGGGCATGGAGTACTTTCTCCACAATACCGGGCGGGGGATCGGCTCGCGCACCTCGCGCAGTTTCTTCTCCCGCTCGTTCATCCGGCTCACGTGTACGGCCTGCCCTTCCTCCCAGGTGCCGATATGGATGCCCTGGAAGCGGCAGATGGAATTGGTGCGGATGCCGGCCGCCCCTTCGGGGTAGGCCTGGTCGCGGATATCGGCCACCAGCACCCCGTCGCACCAGCAGCGCAGCCGCTCCCCCTGAGCCTGGGCCACCAGGTGGTGGTAGCGGCGCGGGTCGAGGGGGAAACGCCGTTCGCCCAGCACCACCCGCTCGTAGTCGCAGCGGCGGTAGAGCACCACCCGCTCGTATCCCTCCAGGCAGAACTGGTAGTAGCGCCGCAAGTCCTGCATGCGGAAGATCACCCCGTTGCGGGCCACGGTATTGTACTCGTCGTCCATGTTGGGCAGGGCGCCGGGGATGAACTGCCGCACCCGCGCCTCCACCCGCAGCTCGGCCAGGTGGCGGTCTTCGGTGATGATCAGGGCCTCGACCTTGGAGATGTTCTCCAGGGCGCGACCCTCCTCGTCCTCGATCAGCAGCAGGTGGCTCTCGGGGGACCAGTGGCGGTGGTTGAGGGGCGCTTCCAGGCCGGGGACGTAGCGCGCCTCGCTGGTCCACTCCGGGTTTTTGCCGCGGAAGAGCAGCCCCGGCGGGCAGTGGTCGAGGTCGGGACGGGCGATGGTGCGGGTGAGGGGGATGGGTTCCACGGCGAGGTCCTCCTAGTTGAGCAGGTCGGGGCAGGAGTCGCGGTCCACGAAGAGCTGGCTTGCCACGGTGCTGAGGATGGAGGCGGGCAAAGCGGCGGTGGGCGAGGGGGTGCCGAGCAGGCGGGTGAGGATGGGTTTCTTGAGGGCCAGGGGTACCATGGTGAAGATCTGCCGCGCCGAGAGGATGGCGGGGATGGTGAGGGTGATGCCCTGGTCGGGCACATAACCTAGATCCCGGAAGTTGGGGTCCTCGCGCAACTGGCGTTTGGACTGTTCGACCAGGGAGACCACGCGGGCGGCGCGGGGGTCGGCAAAGTCGGTGTCGCCCGGCTCGTTGAGGGCCAGGTGGCCGGAGGTGCCGATGCCCTGGCAGAGCAGGTCGATGGGGGCGGCCATCACCAGGGCGCCGAAGCGCCGGGCCTCGGCTTCGGGGTCGGGGGCCCGGAAATCGACGAGATGATACTCTTTCGGCGACACCTGGTGGTAAAGCTCGCGCTCGGTCTGGTAGCCGCAGGTGAACTCGCGGGGCAGGCGGGGGTCCCAGAAGTCATCGACGTTGAAACAGACGATGCGCTGCCAGGGAATACCCTCTTCGCGGGCCAGGGCGCGGTGGAAGGAACCCTGGCTCTCGCCGGCGGCAAAGATCACCCGCAGGGTGTCCCTGGCGGCCAGGAGCTGGCGGAGCTGGGCGGCGACGGCAGCGGCGGCCTGTCTGCCGAGATCCTCGTTGTCGCCGCATACCGTGATCTGGGTCTTGCCGTAGTGGGGCATGGCGGGTCTCCTGTGGTTCAGGCGCGGTAGAAGGCGATGGTGCGGCGCACCCCCTCGGCCAGCGGGGTGGGTCGCCAGTCGGGGAAGAGTTCGGTGAGGTACTGCGGGTTGGGCGGCAGGTTGGCGGGGATGGCCGCGCCACTGACGGTGAGCCGCGCTGCGGCGCCGGGGATCACCTCGTCGATGAGGCGGACGAAGTCCTCGGGCTCGGCCCAGTGGCCGGGCAGGTCGGCGGGGCGGGCGCCGGGCGGGCACTCGAAGGCGGCGCGCACGAAGGCGGCGGCCACGTCCTCGACATAGTCGTAGCTGGCCCCGCCGGTATAGTCGATGGCCCAGCTCTGGCCCAGGGCGGCGGCGCGGGCGGCCAGGGAGGGGCCGGCGGTGAGGCCCTGGTCGCGTTCGGGGCCGTAGACCACGTGGGGCCGGATGGCCAGGGAGGCGATGTTGCCGTGCCGCCAGTACTGCTCGGCGATCAGGTCCACCGATTGTTTGAAGGCCCCGTAGAAGGAGGGGGGGCGGTTGGCCTCGCCGCTTTCGGGGCCGTACACCGCGTAGGAGCTGGCATAGGCGATGGCCTTGATCCTGCCCGAACGGCGGGCGGCCTCGAAGACGGCGGTGCTGCCCAGCACGTTGACCTGGCAGCCCAGCCAGGGGTCCTGCTGGCAGGCGGGGGTGAGTAGGGCGGCCAGGTGGATGAGGTGGGTCACCTGGTGGCGCTCGATGACCTCTTGCAGTTGAGCGGGGTCGAGCAGGGAGGCGTTTTCGTACCGCACCTGCGCGGCGGCCTCGCCCAGCACGCGTTGCCAGCGCGCGCCACCGGGTTGCAGATCGACGACGACCGGGGTGGCCTGGCGGGCGAGCAACTCGCGCAACACCCAGGTGCCGACGAAACCGCTGCCGCCGGTGACGAGAACGGTTGGGGTCATAGGCTCCTGGTTACCGGTTGAACTGCGGCAGCCACTGGCGGGTGCCGGCCAGCAGGGCCTCCAATAGGGGGCGGGCGTGTTCGGGACGGACCAGCGGGTCGCTGGAAAGGGCGGCCAGGGCCTTGGCGAAGCTGCCCTCCAGCGCTGCCTCCACGGTCAGTTCCTGGCGCAGCACGTGGGGCCGGACGATGGCCTCCAGTTCCCTGGGCATAGGGCTGGCCAGGGGGCGGAAGCCGGTGGCGTCGAGCAGGCCGCGGGTTTCGACCACCGCCCCCTCGGGCAACTGGGGGATCTGGCCCAGGTTGGGCACGTTGAGGTTGTCCTCGATCACCGGGCCGCCGTCGAGGGCGGCGATCCAGCCGGCCACGTTGTCGCTGCCCTCGGGCAGTTTCAGTTCCCCCGGCGTGTTGAGCTGGTCCTCGATGCGGGCGCGGGCCCTGGCGCGGTTCTGCCGGCGCTCGGCGATGGAGGTGCGTTTGAGGCCCCAGGATTCGACGCGTTCGGCCCCGTCGAGGAAGCCGGGCAGGAACTCGACCAGATGGCGGTCGCCGATGCCGGGCAGGGCCCCGAGTTGCCGGCTGAGCCAGAGGCCACAGCGGCTGGGGTACAGGGCGCCGAAGACCGGGTCTTCCTTGGCCTGGACCGGGGGTAATTGCAGCCAGGCCTCCAGGCCCTTCTCCTCCAGCAATTCGCTGGCCGGCCGGCCCTGGATCACCAGTTCGGTGAGCCAGGCGCAGTGGTCGATGCCGGTGTTGGTGTAGGCGCAGTGCTCCAGGCCAAGTCCGAAGAACCGGGCAAGGTCCTTCACCTGATTGCGCACCCCGTGGCACAGGCCCAGGGCGCGGATGGAGGTCTCGCGGCCCACCACCCGCGTCAGGGCCGAGAGCGGGTTGGAGCAGTTGAGCATCCAGGCCTGCGGGCAGTGTTTTTCCATGGCGCGGGCCAGGTCGAGGAAGACGGGCACGTTGCGCAGGGCGCGCGCGAGGCCGCCCGGACCCACGGTGTCGCCCACGGTCTGGCAGACGCCGTAGCGCTCGGGGACTTCCAGGTCCACCTGCATGGCGTCGAGGCCGCCGGTGGAGATGGTGACCACCACATAGTCGGCCCCGGCCAGGGCTTGCTCGCGGCGGGTGGTCTGGACCAAGGTGGTGGCCGAGCCGGACTGGGCGCGGTAGCGCCGGGCCAGGGCGTGGGTGAGGGCCAGGGCCTCGGGGTCCAGGTCGAAAAGCACCACCTCGCTGCCCTCGAGGTGGGCGCAGCGCAGGATATTGGCCACCACGGCCGGGGTCCAGCCGAAACTGCCGCCGCCTACCAGGGTGATCTTGGGGGCGCCCATGGTCAGCCGGCGGCGAGCACAAAGATGGCCAGATCGGCCAGGTGGTTGGCGTCGGTATGCACCTCTTTGTTCTCCTCGGTGTTGAGCGCGATGCGCTGGTGGATACGGATGTCCCGCTCGGCGCAGAAGGCCTCGAAGTCGGCGATGGTGAGGAAACGCAGATTGGGGGTGTTGTACCACTTGAAGCGCAGCAGGTGCGGCGACTCGGGGGCGCGGCCCTGCTGCAACATCTCGACCAGCTTGTAATAGGCGAAGTTGGGAAAGCTGACGATGCAGCGCCGGCCCACCCGCAAGAGATCGGCCAGCACCAGTTCCACGTTGCGCACCGCCTGCAGGGTCTGCGAGAGCACCACCACGTCGAACTGGTCGTCGGCAAAGGCCGGCAGGCCCTGGTCGAGGTCACCGTGCACCACCTGCAGGCCCTGCTGGACGCAGCCGAGGATGGCCTGCTCGTCCAGCTCGAAACCCAGGAGCTGTTTGCCGCCCCGCTGCCTGAGGCTGGCCAGCAACCCGCCCCGGCCGCAGCCCAGATCGAGCACCCTGGCGCCGGGGGGGATGAGGCTGAAGATGCGGTCGTAGTCGATGCGGCGCGGGTGGAAGATACTGGTGGGATGATGATGGTGGGCGCCGGCCCCGCCGCCTTTGATCGCCGGGGTGCCCTGCAGATTGGCGAGGAAACCGGCCAGCAAGCCGCCGTAGATTTCCAGGTCGTCGGGCAGCAGGAAGGCGTCGTGCCCGCAGTCGCTGGTCACGTTGCAGTAGCTGACCGGTTTGTCCAGGGCCACCAGGGCGTCGACCAACTCCCGGGCCTGGGCCGGGGGAAAGAGCCAGTCGCTGGAATAACTGATCACCAGCCAGTGGCAGCGGCTGCGGGCCAGGTTGCCGGCCAGCGCCGCCGGGGTGGACCCCAGGTCGAAGAGGTCCATGGCCATGGAGAGGGTCACATAGCTGTTGGCGTCGAAACGCTCGACGAACTTGTCGCTCTGGTGGGCCAGGTACGAACCCACGGAGAAGTGATTCTCGAAGAGGGTGGTCAGCTCGCGCGGCTGCAGGCGGTCGGCCTCGAACTTCTCGTTCATGGCCTGGGGCGACAGATAGGTGATATGCCCCAGCATTCGGGCCAGGGCCAGGCCGACGCTGGGGGCCTGGTCGGCCTCGTAGTACTGCCCCTCGCGGAAATGGGGGTCGCGGCGGATGGCGTTGCGGCCCACCACGTCAAAGGCCAGGGCCTGGCTGGTCAGCCGGGCCGAGGTGGCCAGGGCAATGGCCCCGCGCACCCGCTCCGGGTGGCGGGTGGCCCAGGTGAGGACCTGATGGCCGCCCATGGAACCACCCACCACCGCCAGCAGGGAGGGGATACCCAGATGGTCGACGAGCCGGCGCTGCACCTCGACCATGTCGCCGATGGTCACGGTGGGGAAGTCGGCCCCCCAATGGCGGCCGGTGGCCGGGTCGAGGCTGTTGGGGCCGGTGGTGCCGCGACAGCCGCCCAGCACATTGGCGCAGAGGACAAAATACTGGTTGGTATCGATGGCCAGGCCCGGGCCCACCACGGTGTCCCACCAGCCTGGATCGTCCTCGGCGTCGTGGCGGGCCACGTGGGAATCGCCGCTGAGGGCGTGGCAGATGAGGATGGCGTTGTCACCGGCCGGGTTGAGCTGGCCGTAGGTCTCGTAGACCACGGTGACGGCCGGCAGCAGGCCGCCCAGCTCCAGGGTGAGCGGTTCGGCAAAGGTGACCTGCCTGGCGTGGGCCAGGGGGCGGGCGCTGCGGTGGGAGTCGCTGCTGTGGAACAGATCGTCGGCCATGGGGTCAGGGGGCGGGTGCTGGTGGGACGAGAGCGGGGAGGGCGCCCGGCGGACCAGGAGCCCTCCCCGCGCGGATAGGATCTCAGCCCGCAGCCTTCTTGAGGGCCTGGTCGAGGTCGGCTTTGATGTCGTCGGGGTGTTCGAGACCGACGGAGAGGCGGATATAGTCGGCGCTGACCCCGGTCTCGGCCTGCTCGGCGGCGGTCAGCTGCTGGTGGGTGGTGCTGGCCGGGTGGATCACCAGGCTCTTGGAGTCGCCGATATTGGCCAGGTGCGAGAGCAACTGCACCGAATCGATGAAACGCCGGCCCGCCTCCAGCCCGCCCTTGATGCCGAAGCCCACCAGCCCGCCGAAGCCGTGTTTGAGGTACTTGGCGGCAACGGCGTGGTTGGCGTCGTCGGCCAGACCCGGGTAGGTGACCCAGCTGACCAGCGGGTGCTTCTTCAGCCAGCCGGCGATCTCCAGAGCGTTCTCGGAGTGGCGCGCCTGGCGCAGGGGCAGGGTCTCCAGGCCCAGCAGGAACTGGTGGGCGTTGAAGGGGCTGAGCGCCGCGCCGATGTCGCGCAGCAGGGTGACACGAACCTTGAGGATGAAGGCCACATTGCCCATGCCCGGCACATTGCCCAGGGCGTCCCAGTAGACCAGGCCGTGGTAGCTGGGATCGGGGGTGGTGAACTCGGGGAACTTGCCCTGGTTCCAGGCGAAGCGGCCTGAGTCGACGATTACCCCGCCGATGGAGGTGCCGTGGCCGCCGATGTATTTGGTCGCCGAGGTGGTGAGGATGTCGGCGCCGAAGTCGATGGGGCGCACCAGACCGATGCCGACGGTGTTGTCGACCACCAGGGGGATGCCGGCGTCGTGGGCGATCTTGGCCAGCACCTCGAAGTCGGGCACATCGAGTTTGGGGTTGCCGATGGTCTCGGCGTAGAGGGCCCGGGTCTTGGGGGTGATGGCGGCGCGGATCTGATCGGGTTTGCGGGAGTCGACGAAGTGCACGGTGCGGCCCAGCTTGGGCAAGGTGTGGTGGAAGAGCTGGTAGGTGCCGCCGTAGAGGTTGTTGGCCGAGACGATCTCGTCGCCCAACTGGGTGATGGCCAGCAGCGCGTAGGTGATGGCCGACTGGCCCGAGGCCACCCCCAGGGCGCCGGTGCCGCCTTCGATGGCGGCGATGCGCTTCTCGAAGACGTCGGTGGTGGGGTTCATCAGCCGGGTGTAGATATTGCCGAATTCCTTCAGCGCAAAGAGATTGGCGGCGTGTTCGCTGCTCTTGAACACATAGGAGGTGGTCTGGTAGATGGGCACCGCCCGCGCCCCGGTGGTGGGGTCGGGCTGCTGCCCGGCGTGAAGGGACAGGGTCTCCAGGTGCTGGTCGCTCATGTGATCGCTCCTTCTACTCTTTTGCGCGGTGGGATGGAGGAGCGGCCGCCGACGGCGGCCGCTCCCTGGGTGATGTCGCTTACTGGCCGGGCTGGTAGAGCTGGTCGAAGACGCCGCCGTCGCCAAAGTGGGTCGGCTGCGCTTTCTGCCAGCCGCCGAAGACCTCGTCGATGGTGAAGAGTTTCACCTGGGTGAACTGGCCGGCGTGGCGGGCGGCCACGGCCTCCAGGCGCGGGCGATAGAAATGTTTGGCCGCAATCTCCTGGCCTTCCTCCGCGTAGAGGTACTGCAGGTAGGCGTCGGCCACCTCGCGGGTGCCGTGTTTGGCGGCCACCTTGTCGACCACGGTGACCGGCGGTTCGGCGAGGATGCTGATCGAGGGCACCACGATCTCGACCTCGCCCTTGCCCAACTCCTTCACCGCTAGGTAGGCTTCGTTTTCCCAGGAGATGAACACGTCGCCGATGCCGCGTTCGACAAAGGTGGTAGTCGAACCGCGCGCCCCCGAGTCGAGCACCGGCACGTTCTTGTAGAGGCGCGAGACAAAGTCGCGGGCGGTGGCTTCGCTGCCGCCCGGCTGCTTGAGGGCATACCCCCAGGCGGCCAGGTAATTCCAGCGGGCGCCGCCGGAGGTCGTGGGATTGGGGGTGATGACCGAGACCTCGGGCCGGATCAGGTCGTTCCAGTCCTTGATGTTCTTGGGGTTGCCCTTGCGCACCAGGAAGACGATGGTGGAGGTGTAGGGGGCGCTGTTGTTGGGCAGGCGCGACTGCCAGTCCTTGGGGATCTGGCCGGAGCGCTCGTGGATGGCGTCGATGTCGTAGGAGAGGGCCAGGGTCACCACGTCGGCCTCCAGCCCGTCGATCACGGCCCGGGCCTGTTTACCGGAGCCGCCGTGGGACTGGTTGATGGCGACGGTCTGACCGGTCTTCTCCTTCCAGTACTTGGCAAAGGCCACGTTGTAGTCCTGGTAGAGTTCGCGGGTCGGGTCGTAGGAGACGTTGAGCAGGTTGAGTTCCGCGCCGGCCAGTGCCGGCAGGGTGCTGCCCAGTACCAGGGCAGCCAGTGAGAGGAACAGTTTTTTGAAAGACATGGGAATCTCCAGTGTTGGTTGTTTTTGTTTGTGATGCTGTAGCGCCGGGGAGCGGCCCCTTCGCTCATTCTCGCGCCCCATCCTGGGGCGCTCCGAGGTCTGTCCTCCGGGGCGCAATCCTGCGCCCCTTGGAGGACCGAAATCCGCTCAGGGGCTCACTCCCCGCCGCTTTTTTGTTTCATCAGATTTAGAACGAAACCTGGAAGCGGTTGAAGAGGATCTTCTCGGCGTCCCGGTCGCCCTTGGCGCCGCCGCCTTTGAACTGGGTCTGCTCGTAGTCGAGGTTGAGTTTGGTGTTTCGGTGCAGGTACCAGTTGATGCCCAGGGCCCAGGCCGTGGCCGAACGGGCCGACCTCTTGGCATTGGCGAAGATGGGGTACGCGTCCTTGTCGATGGCTAGCTGGTGGAAACGAGCCGCCAGTTCGAGGGCGCCCCACTGGCCTTTGGCCGGATCGAAGGACTTCTTGGGGGATACACCCTTGTAGCCGGCCTGGTCACCGGAGAGCAGGTACGAGGCAGCCACCTGCCAGGCGCTGTTCTGCAAGGTGGCGGAATCGGTTTTGCGGGTTAGCTCCTGCTTGGAGAGGGTGTACTCGCCGAGCAGGCCCAGAGGGCCGGTGTAGTAGGTGAACTGCGGGGCGATACGCACCCGGCTGCCATTGGCCACCGTGGTATCGGTATAGGTGAAGAAGCTCACCTGGCCGGGGGTCCTGAACGAGGGGAGGGCCCCGGAGCTATTCCCCCAGGAGCCGGCCACCCCCAGGCTCAAGCCCTGGAGCAGGGAGGTGCCCTGCTTGAAGGGCTGGGCAAAGATTCGGGCCGCCAGCTCCTTGCTGTCATCCACGTCGGTATCGGCGTTGCCGCCGTCCACCACGCCGTTGAAGACCCCGACCGCGTAGCTGAGCCGCCCGCCGCTGAGGTCGCCGTGCACCTGGAGGCCCAGGTCGCGGTTGGGCACCAGCGAGGTGGGCAGGCCGCGCTCGACAAAGAGCAGGGCGGCGCCCGACTGGAGGCGTTCGAGTCCGATGGGCGGTTTGAACTTACCCACCTGCACCTTGAAGCCAGGGCGGTAGGTGAGGTTCAGGTACGCGTCATAAAGTACGGTGGTGCCGCCGCCGAAATCGGGCATGATGCGGAAATCGACGTACTTGCCGACCGTGCCGTCGAACTGGGGCCGGACGCGGCGCAGGAAGAAGGTGTTGGTTCTGGCCTTCAGGGTATCGCCCAGCCAGAAGCGACCATCCCCCTGAGAGTACCCGCCGATCTTCAGCTTGAAACTGCCGTCCGGCGACTTGATGGTGAAACCGTCCTTACTGTTGGCCGTCACCACGGGGGTGTCTTTGGCCTTGGCCGCAGCGGCTTCCTGATCCAACTCGTGCAGGCGCTCCAGGATCTTCACCCGCTGGTCGAGGGCCTGATACACCGAGTCCGGCACCGCGGCGCGGACCGGTTGCAGGGCGCCCAGGGCCAGAGACCCCAGGGCCGCAAAAAGGGACAGCCGACGATACTGCATAACGTACCTCACTCTGCTCTCTGGATGCTTCCGGTCGTCCGGTCAGTCTGCCAGGTGGATAGGCAAGATGGCCTCCAGAAGTCTGGTTGGCCGCGTTTTAGGTTGTTTGGACTGGGTATGGAACGGTGTGCTCAGCGGGCGGTGGCGGGTTTGTCGAGGCGCAGTTTTTCTTTGCGCTCGATCTGGACCACCTGGGAGTCGTGGATGACGATCTCCACCGAGCCGTAGCGGATGCCTTTGACGGCGCGGAGGATCTCCTGTTCGATCTCTCGTTCCTTGGCGGCAGCTGGCAGGGCGCTCATGATATTATCCGGTTCCCTCAGGTCGGAAAGGGCCCAGAGGAGTAGCAGCTCTCGTTCCTTGGGCACGATCAAGGTGGTCATGGCCGGGTGGTATTCCTTCAGATCGCATACAGGGCCACCTTCTCTTTTTGTTTCTGGAGGCCCCGGGTCCGCTCGCAGACGTCGGCGAGGGTGGTGTGATCGACGATATCCGAGATGGCGTTGCGCACCTCCAGCATCAGCTGCCGCAGGCCGCAGGTCGACTCATCCGGGCAACTACATCGCTCCGGGGCCGTCTTGCTGGCGCAGCGGATGGGCGCCAGCGGGCCGTCGATCAGGCGGATGACCTCGCCCAGGGTGATCTGCTCCGCCGGCCGGTTGAGGGTATAACCCCCACCAGCGCCCCGGCGGCTGTTGAGAATACCCGCGCTCTTGAGGGCCAGGAGGATCTGCTCGAGGAACTTGGCGGGGATGTTCTCCTTGGTGGCCAGGGCCTGGGACTGGATGATGCCCTGGTCGGCATGGATAGCCAGTTCGATGAGCGCCCGCAGCGCGTATTCGCCTTTTTTCGATAGTCTCATGCTCTATTTCCCATAAATCCTACGGGAATAGTATAGATTAAAATTTCGACTTCGTCAAGAGCAAAGTTATGTTCTATTTATACTATTATAAATAAATGGCTTATGGCATATCTGCCGATATGTGGTTGCTTGGAATATGCAACACACATTTGCCTGTTGCAGTGGGAATCACGTTATTCCCAATAGGAAATAACGCCAGAACCCGGAGGTGGGCAGTGAAGGTTGAGATCCGCACCAAGATCTGGCTGGAGGTCGAGGGACACCCCTTTTGCCACGGCAAGGCCGCGCTGCTTTCGGCCATCCAGCAACATGGGTCCATCCGCCAGGCCGCCCGCCAGTTGCGCATGTCCTACCGCCGGGCCTGGGAATATATTCGCGACCTGGAGGCCAGCCTGCAGTTCACCGTGGTCGATACCCAGGCGGGGGGCACCCGCGGGGGCGGGGCCCACCTGACGCCGCGCGGCATCGCCCTGCTGGATACCTATCAGGCGGTGCACGAGCGGGTGGCCGAGGCGGTTAGCACCCACGGGGCAACGGCGATTTGACGTCTCCGCTTCTGGCGGAGGTTTTTTTGATTCTCGTTATTCCTCTAAGGGAATAACGATTCAAGAGGGAGGATACCCGCATGTGCAGGCGACAAAGAGCATTGGTGGGCATCGGACTTGGAGTAGCCTTGCTGGCGCTGTTGCTGACTCCGCTGCACGCCGACGAGAGTCCTGTGGTGAAACCCGCCGGCAAGGAGACCAAACTCACCCTGGGC
>JADZBP010000202.1 GCA_020852055.1 Candidatus Latescibacterota bacterium | reverse complement strand
GGGATCGGCGTAAGTAATCCCCACACCCACCACCTCCAGTTTGTACCCCTCCCAGGTCCATTGCCGGCCCTGGTCCTCACTGCGGTAGAAACCCGGCAGGATATTGGTATTTTCCCCCTCGACCTTGCGCCCAGAGGCGGCAAGGATCTGCCCCTCGGCACCAAAGGACACCGTCCCGATCTGCGGATTGGTCTCGGATAGGGGCGTCACCTCCCAGTGTGCTCCCCCGTCGCGGGTCTGGATCAGGGAAACCGGTTCGCGGTTGCTGTACACCAACAGATGGAACTGGTCCGGGTCCTCTGGGTGCAGCACCAGCCCGTTGAGGCTGTAGGGCACCTGGATCGGCTCCCAGGTCTGGCCTGCATCGCGGGAGATAGCCAAGTGGCTCTGGCCATACATCTCGGCGGCGAACAGGGTCCTGGGGTCCTGCGGATGCGCCTGAAGGTCCACGTAGTATGCAAAAGGCCAGCCCAGCACCTTCAGCACTTGCCAAGTATCCCCGCTATCGGCGCTGTGCCAGAGGGTATCTCCCCGACCGGAAGCATATAAGCCCTCTGCCGAGGCAGGGTCCAGCGTCAGACGGAAGAAAGGCCTGGGCATTGCTTTGCGCGCCCAGCTCTGCCCACCATCGATACTATGCCAAAGGGTGCCGGGAAGGTATTGCGATCCTGCCGCATCCCACAGCTGCACGCCGCCCCCGTAAAGGACCTGTGGATCTGCGGGGTGGATCTGCAGGGTATAGGGGATGGTATCGAGGGAGGTGGCCCGCCACGTCGCGCCCCCGTCATCCGAGCGCACCAAAGCCCGAGGGGTGGTCTGGACTGCATAACGCCAACCCGGGCGGACCGGGTCCATCACCAGCGGGGTCACCTCCGTGCCCAGGCGCTGCCAGGTCTCGCCCCCGTCGCGGCTCTTGAGCAGTTCGTCGCTGAATCGGTACAGCGTAAAGGGGTCCACCGCATCGACCAGGAGGCTGGCTACCCAGTACCCCAGCCGGTCCCAGGTGACCCCGCCGTCGACGCTGCGCCAGGTGCCCTGGGGACCACTGGCATAGAGCACCTCCGGGTTGCCCGGCGCCCGCACCAACGCGTAGATGAAAGGGCGGTGGCCCTCGTGGGGCAGATCGATCCCCTCCCAACCGCTGGGCCGGAGGGTATTCCCCGCCTCGGCCAGGGCCAGCACCGGAAAGGCGTGCAACCGGCTGCGGCCCTGGTTGCCGGCCAGATCCACCACCACTCCTTCGGCCAGGTAGGTGTTCGGCGCGGCCCCGATCCAGGTGCCCTCGTAGCCCTGGTCGCGCGGCTCCAGGGAGATCTCGGCCACCAGCGCCGTATCGGCGACGGTGTAGATCCGCGCGCTCGCCCGGCGCACCGCTCCTCCTTCGAGCACCTGAGAGGCGGGCAGCCAGATATTCACCCCGTCTCCCCGCCCTGGGCCAGGCCGTCGTTGTTGCCCAGGCTGTCGACCACCACCACCCGGCTGATCTGCTGCCGCGGCGAAAGGCCCGCCACCTCCAGCTCGCGCTGGCTGACCAGGGTTTGGCCGGCGTATACCTCGAGCACCACCCTGGCCTGGTGGACGCCGATGAACCCGCCCCTCATCCGCAGGGAGGGAAAACCGTCCTTGGGTGCACCAAAAGACGTCCGCCCGGGCTCCAGATCCTCGAAACTGCTCTCGGCCTGCTCGATCTCCACCCAGGGATCGTCGCTGCTCAGCCGCGCCTTCACCTCGCGGGCGGGCAATCCGCCGACATTGGCCAGGGCAAAGTTGAGGCTGACCTGTTCCCCGGCCAGCACCTGTTGGTCGCGGTCCTCGTCGAGCAGGGCCAGGTTCCTCACCTCGACCACCAGGGGCGCCACTTCGAGGGCCCACCCAAGCTTCATCCGGCTCCAGGCGCAGAAGCTGTTGGGACCATCGTTCCCCTTCCAGCCCGTCGCCCCCCAACCCATCAGGCACCAGGCTCCCACCCCAGCGCTGTCCTCTTCCGGACCGGCATCTGGTTTCGCCAGGAAGTCGGTGTTGTAGAGGTCCGGCAGGCCCAGCACATGGCCATACTCGTGGCACATGGAACCCACGGCCTCAGTGAAACTGCGGCCCTGCTGGATGGTCCCCCGCTGCGGCAGGATCTGGATGGCCCCCCCGCCCTTCCCGGTGTCCTCGGTCACCAGTCGCCTTGTAAACCCCAGCCCCTTGATACCAGTGGCTTCGCCGATCAGAAATCCTGTCGGGATCTGGTCCAGCACCAGGAATACCGCATCCACCACCCCGTCGTCGTCCCCCGAATCGGGCACCCCATCCGGCCCGTCGTTGTCGAACTGCGCCAGATCGAGATCCCGGTCCGCCTGCCGCAGGATCTCCAGGCTGAAGCGGCCAAAGTCTTCCTCCGGGGTCTGGTCGTTCTCCAGATAGGCCGAGGCCGGCTGCGCGGACTCGTACATCCGTGGCCCCACTGCACCGCGCAGTTGCAGCACGCCAAAGGACATGGTGTCGTAAAAGTGGGCGATACTGCCGGGAAGGTTGGGTTTGAACAGGTCGCTGGCCCAGGAGGGCACCGGACTGATAGGGTCGCCTTTGAAACGGGCGAAGAGCACCAGGGCGCGGCGGGTGCCGGTGATGGTGGCCGCCATGCGGGCCGGCTTGGCGGCCAGAACCGGGGGAAGGGCTTCTATGAGGGGTGTTCCCCGACTGCCGGCGCAGCGGAAACCCTCGGCCAGAACCGGGGTGGTCGAGCAGAGGAAGGCGAGGAGCAACAGATAGGGCATCGGCATCCTCCTGGACAGGTGGGCGCCAGAGAACGGGGGATGACCTCCCCCTTTGGGGTAATGGTACCGGACAACCTAGTCCGACACCAAATGGAATTTTCGCCCCCCCATCTCGTGGCCCCCTCCAGGCGCGGTGCCACCCGTGGCGGCCCTCGACCTAGCACCTTCGCACGCCGGTTTGCTGCTCCGCTGCTCCTCGCCCCCCGATCACCCCCTATGGAAATATCACCCTGATTTTCTCCCCTCCACCTGCGCTCAGGCGCCGCCGTACACCGCCTGAATCATGGCATTGATATAGCCGAAGCAGTAGGCATAGGACTGATAGTAACCCTTGGGATCGTCGGCGGTGTGCGGGACGTGGTCAGGATCGATGCCGTAGCAGTAGCCCACGTCCTTGAGGGCCTTCAACACCCGGTAGAAGTCCATATCCCCTTCATCGGGCAGGGCCTCGCGGAAGCTGTAGCGCCGGCCGAGCAGGTTGCGGTAATGCACCAGGAAGATGGTATTGCGGCTGCCAAAGTACTCGATGAAGGGATAGATCTCATTGGCCGAGTCCTCGAGCATCTCGGCGATGGAGCCGATGCAGAAGTTCCAGCCGTGATAGGGACTGCGCTTGATCTCGATGAAGCGCTTCATGCCTTCGAAGTCATTGAGGACCTTGTCGACCCCTCTATACCCGGGAGGGGTGGGAGGATCTTCCTGGGAATTGCCCATGCGCACCTTGTATTCCTCGGCTACCGGAATCATGCGTTCGAGCAGGTACTCGATGCGCTCCCAGTGCATCTCCGCCGTGACGCGGCCGGCATCGGTCAGCCTGGCCTGCGCCTCGGCCGGGATCTTGTCCAGGCGGAAGGCGGTGTGGAAGTAGCCGCCGCGACCTTCCTCCTCCTCGGTGCGGTCGATGGGCAGGATACACGTGTTATAACGCAGAGAAGTGATGCCGGCACGCGAAGCGGTGCGGATCATCTCGCATACCAGGTCGATTTCGCGGTCGCGCTCCGGGCTCTTGCCAAAATAGATGATATTGGGCAACTGTTCGTAGATGGGCAGGGAACTCATGTCCAGCGTCAGCCCGAAGGCCTCGTGGCGCTCGCGCTCCCGGACCAACTCGTCGAAATCCCAACCCCGGCCAGGGTGGAAGGGAAAACTGGCGGCCTTGTGGCGCACGCCGCAGCGCTGCAGAAAGCGCAGGTCGGCATCGCTCGACCCAAAACCCTGGGTGCGCACATACATGCGCCCCCCCTTCGCCGATACGGGTGCTGCGCCTCCGGCGGCAGAAGCCGCTGCCTCGCCGGCGGCGAGGCCTTTTTCGAATGGATCAGATCCCTTCATATGATTCCTTTCGTTATTGACCGCCGTATCCAGCGCCGCCAACTACCGGCGAAGCCGTTTCGCATGGGCCGGCTGCATGCCGGCCGCGCTCCCAGTCCCGTAGAAGCGTTTCAGCCCCATCTGCTTAAACGGGATGATCACGGCCAGAACTTAGGGTGTTGTGCATCGCGCAACAAGGGATTTGCGGTGAATCCCCCTTCACCCCGGAAAGCGGGGAGGCGCGCTGGAGCACCGACCGAGATCCTCTGCGGACCCGCGAAATCCTGCGCCATCAGCACCGCGCCAGAGCCGGGCGACCGGGAACCTGCACCTCCAGCGGACAGGGGGGAAGGCACCTGCGCCGGTAATTTTCCGTATTCTAGTAAGTACGGACCACCGCGATGAGGGATTCTGCCCGGGTGTGCCGAGCCTCTCACGCGGCGCGACAAGGCGAGGCCGCCGCGACTGCTGTTCAAAACCCCCTAACCCTTCTCGGTAGGTTTTACATGACGGAATCCGCAGAACCTGCTCCCGATCGCGATGAAGAAGACTTGCCGGTGATGGTGAAGGTGGCGATCCTCTTCGTGGCCCTGGGGCAGGAGGCTGCCGGCGAGGTGCTCAAGTACCTCAGCGACTACGAGGTGGAGGAGATCACCCAGGCCATCGCCAATCTGAAAAACGTCTCGGTGGCCCAGCAGGACAAGGTGCTGGATGAGTTCGAGCAGCACCTGCTGGCCGGCTCCTGGGTCAGCCAGGGCGGCATGGACTTCGCCCGCCAGGCCCTCGAACGGGCCGTGGGGCCGCGCCGCGCCCAGGAGATCCTCGACCGGGTGATGCACACCGTGTCCTCGGGCTTTGTCATGCTGCGCAACGTGGCCCCCGAGCAGATCGCCCCCTTCATCTCCCAGGAACACCCCCAGACCATCGCTCTGATCCTCTCGCAGTTGGAGTCCCCCCAGGCGGCCGGCATCATCACCCATTTGCCCGAGCGCATGCAGGCCGATGTGGCCTACCGCATCGCCACCATGGAGAACATCACCCCCACGGTGCTCAAGCAGATCGAGGAGAGCCTCGAAGCCTCGCTGCGCGACGTGCTGGGCGGCAACAAGGACGTGGGCGGGCCCAAGGTGGTGGCCGATATCCTCAACCTCACCGGCAGCACCACCGAGAAGAGTGTGCTCGACCAGATGGACTCGCAGGACCCCGAGGTCGCCGAGGCGGTGCGGAATCTGATGTTCACCTTCACCGACATCGTCAAACTCAGCGACCGCGAGATCCAGACCCTGCTGCGCGAGGTGGACCAGAAGGACCTGGTCATCGCCCTCAAGAGCACCGACGACGAGTTGAGGACCAAGATCCTCAACAACATGTCCGAGCGGGTGCGCACCTTCATCAGCGAGGAGATGGAGTTCCTCGGACCCATGCGATTGAGCGAGGTCGAGGAGGTGCAGTTGCGCATCGTCCAGCAGGTGCGCCAGTTGGAGGAGCAGGGCCAGATCACCGTCGTCCGCGGCGATTCCGACGACACCTTCGTCTGAGCC
>JADZBP010000201.1 GCA_020852055.1 Candidatus Latescibacterota bacterium | reverse complement strand
GTCAGCGGCCACGTTCAACGGCCCGATCACCGAATCGAGGGTCTCGTTCACCCCTTGCACAATGTCGCGGTACGCCCCCTGGTACTTGCTGGCATCCCCGCGCGTCGACAGCTTGCCCTCCACCGCCGCCTGGCTCAGCACCTCGACCTGGGCCTGCATCCGTTTCAGACTATCGACCATCTTCTCCATGGCCTGGCCCAGGGTGTCCTCGGCCGAGGCCGGGCGCACCACCACCGCCAGGTTGCCCTGCGCGATCTGCTCGGCGACCTGGGCCTTGTTCTCCAGGCTCGCCCGCAGGTCCATAAACGAGCGGGCCAGTTGCCCGGTCTCGTCGTGGGTCTGCAATTCCAGCCGGCCGCGCAGATCGCCGGCCGCCAACTGCCGGGCCAGCTCCACACAGCGCTGCAGCACCCGGCCGACCTTGCGCTCGACGACTACGAGCAAGACCACCACCGCCAGAACTATCGTCACCAGGGCCAGCAGCCCGGCGTGCCATTGCTGCTGGGCAATAGCGGCGTTGGCCTCGGCCATCGAGGCGCGCAGGCTGAACACCGCCAGCACCTCGCCGGCCCGGGCGCTGTCGTGGCATTCGAGGCAGGCGGGCTCGGCCAGCACCGGATCGACCAGGCGGATTACTGGCTCGCCGCCGAATTCCTCAATCACGGTCTGGCGCTGGCGAGTGCGGGCCACCTCCTGCTCCACGGGGTCCATCTTCCCCTCGCCGCCCTTGCGGACCAGGGCGGTGGGCATCAGGCGAAGTTCGCGGGTGTCGCCGATCTGCCCCATCTGTTTGAGCAGCGGCGCCACGTTCTCGGTGCCCTGGGCCATGGCAAACTTCAGCGCCGCCGTGGTGGCGGCATCGAGTTCCCCGACCTGGGCCCGGGCCTGGTCCAGCTCGCGCTGGCGTTCGCTGGCCATCAGCACCACCACCATCAGGGTCAGGCTGACCCCGAGCACCGCGGCCGCTACCAGGCCGATCTTTCTGGACAACGACAGTTGCATCCTTCCCTCCCACAGCTTCACTGATACCCACTTGCGGCGCCGGACCGGTTCAGCCTGGTGGGCGCGCCGAGACCTCCGGACTGAGCAGATCGACGATCTTCGAGTCGCCGGTATAGGGCTTGGTCACGTATTTGTTGACCCCCTCCATGCGGCGCACCAGATCGGCGATACGCTCGGCGCTCTCCTGGATGTACTCCAGCACCTGGCACATCTCGGGGTTGGCCTGGCTGCGCAGGGCCGCCAGGTCGGCAAAGCCCACCAGCGCCTGCAAGGGCTGGTTGAGTTCGTGAGCCACCGCCCCGGTGGTTTCGGTCAACACCTTGAGGCGCTCCTTGGCCAGCCGCTGCTCGGCCAGCTCCTGGTCCTTGATCTTCATGTCGGTGACATCCTCGATCACCACCAGGGCCAAGGGGTCGCTGCCTTCGGTGGTCAGCGGCGACACACTGATCTGAAACGACTTCTCGGTTTCGCGGTCGTCAAGCCGCAGCTGCATCACGTGTTCGCTGCGGTACATACGCACATCCTGCCCCTCGATCACCCCGGCCACCCCGCGCCGCAGCACACACTCCTGGCAGGCGGGGCCGTAACCGCATCCCTGCGGATCATCGTCCACATGTATACAGCCCAGGGCATTGCCCGGCCGGACTTTGAGCATCTCGGCCAGGTCCCGGTCCAGCAGTTGGCCCAGGAAGCGGTTCACCCGCGTCACCTGGCGCTGACTGTCGACCAGGAAGAGCCCTACCGGCATGGTCTCGAAGAGGGTCTGGAGCAGGCCCTCGTTCTCGATCAGGAGGTTGGCAAATGGCGCCGCATCGGTCCCCACTAACACCTCCCCTTTAGTTGGCCGCCGCTCCCGCCAACTCGGCCGCCGCTCCCAGCTCGTCTGCCTGGGTGCCGGCCAGCACCTTGTCGATGTCGAGCAGCAGCTTGACCCTGCCAGCCGACTTGCCGATGCCGAGGATATAGTCGGTGGAGATATCGGTGCCGAAGGCCGGCGCCTCCTCGATCTCGGCGGCGTTGATGTCGGCCACTTCCGAGACCTTGTCGACCACAATGCCCCGCTCCACCCCGTTCACCTTGACCACGATGATACAGGTCTCGCTGGTCCTGGCCACCGCCTCCATGTCGAATTTCAATCTCAGGTTCACCACCGGGATCACCTTGCCGCGCAGGTTGATCACGCCGCACAGGTACGGGGGTGTGCCCGGCAGCGGGGTGATATCCATGACCCCGATGATCTCCTGCACCTTGAGGATCTCCAGCCCGTACTCCTCCTCCGAGAGGAAGAAGGTGAGGAACTTGCTGCTGGTCTGCTCGTTTTCCTGACCGCGCGCCGCGCTGGTCACCGTGTTGCTCATGATCTTATCCTCCTTCGACTATGCCGCCTCAGCGGAGTGCAACTCGGCCTGCGCCTCGGGCTGCAGGTCGTCTTCCTCGGTCCGGGGTTTCGCCTGCCAACCGCGCTCCTCGTGCGAGGCCAGGAATACCCGGTCCATGTCCAGAATGAGCCCCACCCGCCCGTCGCCCAGGATGGCGCAACCGGAGACCCCCTTGTGGCGCATCTTTTCCTCCACCCCCTTGATGACGATCTGCTGGATGCCGATCAGTTCGTCCACCTGCAGGCAGAAGCGGGCGTCCTTGCCCTCGATGAGCAGCAGCAGTGACTCCCAGGGCCGCAGGGTGCGCGGCTCCAGGTCGAAGAGG
Source organism: Candidatus Latescibacterota bacterium (assembly GCA_020852055.1). Lineage (GTDB taxonomy): Bacteria > Latescibacterota > UBA2968 > UBA8231 > UBA8231 > SICG01. Next base: position 23,628 of record JADZBP010000201.1, on the reverse strand, counting down.
TGATGCAGGCGCACGATGGGATAGAGCCCCTCGCGGATCTTGACCATCTCGCCCTTGCCCTGCACGGTGAAGATGTCCTCGCGTTTGGGGCAGAGCGACTCGACGATGGAGAGCAGGGGCACGATATAGCGCTCGTGGCCCACCTGGATCACCATGCCGTCGATGATAGCCATAGTCAGCGGCAGGGAGATGACAAAGGTGGTGCCCTTGCCCGGCTCGGAGTGCACCTCCACCTTGCCGCGCAGCTTCTGCACATTCTGGCGCACCACGTCGAGGCCCACCCCGCGCCCGGAGATATCGGTGATCTTGTCGGCGGTGGAGAATCCGGGCAGGAAGATCAGCCCGTAGATCTGCTCATCGGTGAGGTTGTCGGCGCTCTCGATCAGGCCCCGCTCCAGCGCCTTCTTGATGATCTTCTCGCGCGGCAGCCCGTTGCCGTCGTCGCGCAACTCGACCACGATGTTGCCGCCCTGGTGCCGGGCGCTGAGTTCCACCCGGCCCACCGGGGGTTTGCCGGCCTCGCGGCGCTTCTCGGCGCTCTCCACCCCGTGGTCGCAGGCGTTGCGCATCAGGTGGATCAGCGGATCGACCAGTTCCTCGACCACGTTCTTGTCCACCTCGGTCTCCTCGCCCTCCCGCACCAACTCCACCTGTTTGCCGCTCTTGCGCGACAGGTCGTAGACCAGGCGGGCCATACGTTCGAAGACCCCCTTGATGGGCACCATGCGCAGCACCATCACCTTTTCCTGGAGGTCTTTGATGATCTTCGACATCTGAGACAGTTCCTTGGCCGCCCCGGCCCGGTCGCCGCTCTGGGCCTTTTCGGCGGTGGGTTTGTTGTTGTTCCTGGCCCGGCCGTCCACCAGCGCGTGGGCGATCACCATCTCGCCCATCATGTTCACCAGGTCGTCGAGTTTGCCGGTCTCCACCCGCACAAAGGAGCTGGCCTTATGGGCCGCGTGGGCCCCGCCCTCGGCCCCGCCGCCGGCCACCGCCGCCTCGCCGCTGGCCGCAGCCGCCTCCGGGCTCTCCTGCACCGCGTCGGCATGCTCCAGCTTCTCCAGGCGCACGACCAGGGCGCTGCAGTCCGGCCCCGGCCCGGACTCGCCGCTTTCGGCAAAACCGATCAGGCTGCGGGTGGCATCGATGGCCGAGAAGATGGCGTCGAGCCGCTCGCCCACCAGCTTCAGCTTGTCCTTGCGGGCCAGGTCGAGCAGGTTCTCGGCCGAGTGGGTCAGGTTCGAGACGTTGAGCAGGTTGACAAAGCCGGCCGCCCCTTTGATGGTGTGGAAGGAGCGGAAGAGCTGGTTGAGCAGTTCCTTGTCCTCGGGGTTGGCGCGCAATTCGAGCAGCCCCTGCTCGGCGGCCTCGAGGTGTTCGTACGCCTCGGTGACAAAGGCCTGGAAGAGTTCGTCGTCGCGCTGGGGTCCGTCGTTGTCGGCCAGTTCCTCCTCGGGCGAGCTGCCGCCCAGGCTGGCCACCGCCGCCTCGGCGGAGGGGGTATCGGGGATTGGCGTCGGTTCGGCGGCAGCCGGCTCTTCAGCGGCAGCCTCAGGGGCGGCGGGAAGCTCCTCCCCCATGAGGGCAGCGGCCTCGGTGCGCCAGTTCTGCTCCACCTCGCCCAGTTCCTGGCCCTGGATCAGCTTCTGCACGATCTCCACCCCGCGCTCCAGCACCACCATATGCTGGTCGCGGTTGGCGTCGTTCTCCTCCAGGATCAGCGCCGTGGCCACCTTGGCCAGCAGGTCCACCAGCGCGGCCTCGCGGCCCGTCCCGGCGGCGGCCAGTTGCTCCAGGCGTTCCTCGATCATGGCCAGACCGCGCAGATCCCCCATGTCGAGCAGCGACAGGTCGAGGGCGATCTTGTCCAGCTGGGCTCCCAGTTCTTCGCGTTCCATAATTGCCTCTCCCGTCGCCGGTCTCAGACCGGCGCGATGGTTTGCCGCCAGCGCTCCACCCTGGCCACTGCCTCCCGGATTCTCGCCACCACGGTGTCGAGATCGTCGAAGGGTTTGACCAGGTAGTCCACCGCGCCGGCACTCAGGCATTCGACCACCTTGTCCATCGAGGTATAGGCGGTCATCATGATCACATTGCACAGCGGCTGGCGGGCGCGCACCTCGCGCAACAGGTCGATGCCGCTCATGCCGGGCATCATGATATCGGTGAGCATCACCGGATAGATGGCCTGGCGCATCTTGGCCAGGGCCTCCTGGGGATCGTTGCAGGTCTCCACCGGCAGGCCTTCGAGCACCATGCAGCGCCGGAGGGTCGCCAGGATCTCCTCTTCGTCATCCACGATCAATACTGCCCCGTCCATATCCTTCTCCTCAGGCTAAGGCCGGCAGGCGCACCCAGAAGCGGGTGCCCTTGCCCTCGTGGCTCTCGAAACCGATCTGTCCCCCGTGGTCCTGCACGATGCCGCGGCAGATCGACAGGCCCAGGCCGGTGCCGCGGCCCACGTCCTTGGTGGTGAAAAAGGGGTCGAAGATCCGCGGCTTGGCCTCCTCGGGGATGCCGGCGCCGTTGTCCTCCACCTCGATGGTGTTCCAGTCGGCCTCGCGCCGGGTGCGCACCACGATGGTCGGATCGGGCATGCGCTCCAGGGCGTGGGCAGCGTTGCTGAGCAGGTTCATCAATACCTGGGTGATCTGCTGGGCGTCGGCCCTGGTCTGCAGTTGGATGGTGTCCTGCACCTTCTGCACCTGGGTCCGGGGCGGCAGCACGTGGCGCTCCATCTGCAGGGCCTCCTCGATACACTGGCCCAGGTCGACGACGGTGCGCTGGGTGTCTTGTTTCTCGCTGCGCGAGAGCAGGCTCATCTCGCGCACCAGGCGGATGATGCGCTCCATGCCCTGCTGCATGCCGCTGATCAGCCCGGGCACCTCCTGCATCACGAAGGCCAGGCCCTGGGGATTCTTCACCTGGCCCGGCGGCAGGTCTTCGAGCACCTGGCGGATGATGGTCCAGCTCTTTTCCAACAGTTGCAGGTCGCCTTTGACGAAGGTGGCCGGATTGTTGATCTCGTGGGCCAGACCCGCCGCCAGGGTGCCCAGCGAGGCCAGCCGGCTGGCGTGCACCAGCTTGTCGCGCTCCTCGACCAGCAGGCGCTCCAGTTGCTGCTGGTCCTGCACCCGCTTGATGGCCGCCAGCAGCGCCTTGACCCGGATCGGCTTGCGCAGATAGTCGCGCGCCCCTTCCTGCAGGGCGCTGATCGCCGTTTCCTCGTCCCCGTGGCCGGTGATCAGGATCACCGGCAGGTCCGGAGCCTGGGCCTGGAGCCGCGACAAGAGCGCGATGCCATCCATACGCGGCATCTTCACATCGCTGATCACCAGGTCCACCGGCAGGGCGGCGACCTGTTTCAGCGCCTCGTCCCCGTCCAGGGCCGTGGCAACCTCGTACCCCAGATCCTTGAGCACCTCGCCCAGGCTCCTGAGGATGGCTTCCTCGTCATCGACCAGTAAAATGCGCATCGCCTCTCCTTGAAATGGCAATCTCCCCTGCCCGCTGTTGAGCAACTACCTTGCCAGCCGGGGAAGGCAATAACAACAGACTGTTTATGAAATACTTAACCAAAAGGGAGGGCTCGGGAGGGCCGCGGGGCTGCGGCCCAGCGCGCAGGGGCTGCGCGAAAATGCACATCTACCCGGTCCACAAAAAAGCCCTGGCCACCCCCCGGAAGGGCGGGGCGGCCAGGGCCAGGACCCAACCAGCGTCCAGTTACTGGTTATAACGCTCCTTGTACGCCTTCTGGAGCGCCTCGGCCTCGGCGGGGGTCATGCCCTGGAGCCAGACATGCTCCTCCTTGGCCAGCAATTCGGCGATCTTCTGCTCGTACTTGGCCTTCAGTTCGGGGCTCTTCTGCGCCGCCGTCTCGACCACCGCCGGCAGGAACTCGGTGTAGAAGTGTTTGCCCACCTCGTACATGCCGTGCCAATGGGTGTAGTCGGGGCCCATCATGCTGGCCCCGTGGCGGGCCCGCCGGCCCTCGTGGTGCCACAGTTCGTAGAAGATCCACTGCACCTCGTGCTCGAAAGGCGCCTTGGGATTGAGGACCCCGTCGGCCTGCAGGTCGTTCATCAGGCCCTGGGCGGGCCGGGCGAACTTGTCGTTGTAGAGCACCACCAGATCGTCGTACTGCTTATAGAAATTGTCGACGTAGGTGTTGTTGTGGCAGTTGAGGCAGACCCCCTTCATGTCCTGGCGCCGCGCCTCCCAGGTCTTGATCTCCTTCACCTGGCGCGGCACGGTCTTGCTGATCAGCTTCTCGTTTTCGACCACCTTCTCGTTGGTCTGCACCGTGTCGCCCACCTTGGGCAGCGCCTTGGTTTCGGGGTAGTCCTCGCGGTACCCGTCGGCGTAGATGACCAGGTTGAGCTTGGTGCTGATCACCGGGCGCAGGGTCCAGGAGATGCGCTCACCCACGTCGTGACTGTTGCCTTTGGCCTTGCCTTCGGGGGTGCTGTAGCTGGAGATGTGGCAGGTGGCGCAGGTGGGGGCCGCCGAATAGTCCTTGCCCAGCACCCAGTCGTCCTTCTTGTCGAGGGCCATCTGGTCGCGGTTGGCGTAGAAGGCGATGCCGTGTTTGCTCTCGTTGTAGATCTCGATCTGCGGGTGGTCCGGGCCCATGTGGCACTTGCCGCAATTCTCGGGGGAACGCGAGAGTTTGGCCTCGAAAGCGTGCCGCGAATGGCAGGCGTGACACGACCCCTTGGACCCGTCGGGGTTGAGCCGGCCGATGCCGCTGTTGGGCCAGGTGGTCGGGTCGATCAGCGGTTTGCCCGAGGGGGCGCGTTTAATCTCGCCCTTCTCATCGCGCTGGAACTTGATGATGGCCCCGTGGCACTGCCAGCAGCCGTTGACCGCGTCGGCGATATTGCCCGGCTTGCCGGCCATCTTCTCAGCCAGCACATTGTCGAGGCTGGCGAGGATCTCGCCGGCCACCGCGTGGTGGCTCACGGTGAACTCCGCGAACTCGCTGTCGTGGCACTGGGAGCAGTCCTTGGGCGTCACCAGGGCCGAGACCCAGGCCCCCTCGTGCTGCCAGGCGTCGACCTCGCCCTCTTTGGCGGCGTGGCAGTCGATACAACTGACCCCCTCCTTGGCGTGGCGCGAACGATCCCACTCCATCACCAGGGCCGGCGACTGCTGGCGGTGGCAGGTCACACACTTGTCGACGCTGCCGGCTTTGGCCTCGCCGGCCCGGGCCGGACTGGAGGCAAAGGCGGTTAATCCGGCAGCAAGTGCCATAAAAAACATGATCTTCCTATGCATGGGCTCCTCCTTGTCGTAGTTTTTGGCGGGGTGGATATGGACCCCTGGTCTCGATCGGAAACGAGGCCGCACCCGAAAATATCCGCAAATCGGACCTTTTTGTCAGAAAAAAATCGGCGCTTGCGCGGGTCCGAGTCACCCAGGTTTTCTCAGGTCGCAGAGCTCCATCGCCTGCGCCACCACCGCCGCCAGCGCCGCCAGGCTGCGCAGCGGTTTCTGCAGCACCAGGTCGAACCACGCCAGGCGGGGATCGTTGGCCTCCAGTTCCCACCCGGTGAAGAGCACCATGCCGATGGCCGGGTCCTGCTCGCGGATGCGTCGGGCCACCTGATCCCCGGAGAGGCCCGGCAGCCCCAGGTCGATGATCGCCACCTCATAACTGCCGGCGCGGAACTGCTCCAACACCTGCCGGCCATCGGCGAAGACCTGCACCTGGTGTTTGGCGCTCAGGGCCTCGGCCAGGACCCCGGAAACCCCGGGCTGGTCCTCGACGACCAGCACCCGGCCTGGCCGCGAATCACCCGGGCGAACCGGCGGGGGGGCTTCCCGGGCCTCCTCCTGCCACACCGGCAACTGCAGGGTAAAGGTCGTGCCCTGACCAGGCGCGCTTTCCACCGCCACCCTGCCCCCCCAGTGGCTGATGCTGTTGTACAGGGTCGACAGCCCCAGGCCCGAACCGACGTTCTGCTTGGTGGTGAAAAAGGGCTCAAAGACCCGCAGCCGGGTCTGCTCGTCCATACCGACGCCGTTGTCGGCAAAATCCAGGCGCACGAAGGCCCCCTCGCTCGCCGTGCGGATGGTGATGGTCCCGCCTTCGGGCAGCGCATCCACCGCGTTCAGCAGCAGGTTGGTCAGCAGGTCGTGCACCTCGGAAAGGGTGCCCCTGACCGGCGGCACCGGGGACAGGGCCGTGTCGAGGGTGATCGCCAGGCCCCTGGCCTCGGGCTCGTCCTTCCACCTGGGCCGCGTCATCTGCACCACCCCGTCGATCACCTCGTTGAGCGCCACAGGCATGGTGGCCTGGGTGGCCGCCCCGCGCACCGACAGGTGCAGGCGGTGGACCAGGTCGGCGGCGCGGGTTCCCGCCTCGACGATCATGCCCGACAGGAGCTGGATCTTGGGGTCGGTGCTGGTCATCTGCAAGAGGTCGGCCGGCCCCAGGACGCCGGTGAGCAGGTTGTTGAGGTTGTGGCAAACCCCGGCCGACAGCTCCCCCGCCGCCCGCAGCCGCTGGATCCGGATCAGCTCCTGCTCCAGGCGCCGGTTCTCGGTGATGTCGCGGGAGATGCCGAAGAGGCCGATCACCTGGCCCCGGGCGTCGCGCATCGGCCCTTTGGTGGCCAGGAAGAAGTGGGGCTTGCCGCCGACGCTCAACTCTTCCTCGTTGATCTGGGTGAGGCCCGAAACCATGATCCGCCGATCCTGCTCCAGCAGCCAGGCCGCCTCGGCGGGCGGAAAGAGGATGTTGTCATCCTTGCCGATCACCTCTTCCCTGGACTTGCCGGTGATCTTGCACAACCCCTCGTTGACCAAGAGGTACCTGCCCTGTAGATCCTTCACGAACACCGCGTCCGGAACACCCTCGGCCACCCCCAGCAGCAGCGCCTGGTTGCGCCGCAACTCCTCCTCGGCCTGACGGCGCTCGGCGATCTCGCCCTGCAACTCGTCGAGGTTCTGGGCCCGCTGAATGGCGAGCATGGCCTGCTGTCCCAGCCGCTCCAGGGTTTCCAGATCGTGCTGGGTGCAGGACTGCACCTCGCTGGCCACTGCCAGGGCACCCACCACCCGGCCGCCGAGGCGCAGGGGCACCGCCCCGCCGCGGCGCGCCTGCAGCAGCACCAGGTTCTCGGGCCGCAGGTCCCGGCCGGCGCCGTCGGGGGCATGGTCGTAGAGCAGGGCCTGCCCGGTGGCGAAGGCCTTCCCCGAGGCATCCTCGCCAGGCAGCAGACGCACCTGCCGGTAGGTCTGCCACTCGTGGCCCACCTGGGCGCGGGGGACCAGGGCGCCTTCGCTCTCGTCGAAGAGGAAGAGGGTGGCGCGTTCGGCCCCCACCAGGGCGGCGGCCTCCTGGACGACCTCCAGCAGGATCTCCTCCACCTCGGAGGTGCTGGCCAGCGCGGTGATCGCCGCCGACAGCGCCTCGCTTTCCCGGACCCGCCGCTCCAACTGTTTCAGGTCGCCGGTGCGCATGAACCCCTCGGAAAGCACGGTGGCCAGTTCCTCCAGCAACTGGAGGTCCTCCTCGGCAAAAGCATCGGGGATCTGGCTGTTCACCGAGAGGGTGCCATGGGAATAGGGCACGTCGACGACAGCCCGGATCTGGGGCGGGAAATAGACCGTCTCGCCAAAGGGGTCCTCGGCCTGCAGATCGCGGCGATAGGTGGTCTGGCCCGACTTCCAGAGCAACAGGCTGGGGCTGCCGTCCTCGGAGGCCACCGGGGGGTAGGCCCAGTTCATCCATCCGGGGTCCGCCGCCGAACCCCGAAAGGCGTGGTGGTAGTGGCGCACCGTGTACGCCCCGGCCTGGCCCTCGACCACCGATACCCCCAGGTCGTTGACCGGCATCTCGTTGGCGATCAGCTGCTCCCTGATGGTGCCCAGCACCTTCATCAGGTCGTCGCTGGCGGTCATCTGCCACACCGCCTCGCGCACCTGCAGCACCGCCTCGCGGCGGGCCTGTTCCCCCAGGCGCAGCTGGGCCTCGGTGAACACCGCCGCCAAGCGCTCCACACTGGCGATTTCGCCCGGACTGAAGGCCTGCGCCGCCAGGCGCCCCAGCAGCAGCGCCCCGCCGGCAAAGGGCACCTCCAGCAGCGACTGGCAACCCTGGTTTTCCTGGTCCCCCCATGGCTCCTGTTCGGCGAGGCTGCCCCGGTACAAAGGCGTCTGCCGGCGCATCGCCTCGGCGAGGGCGCGGGACGGGACCGCCTCGTGGTCCCGGGCACAACTCTCCGACGCGGAGAACTGGTAGATACGGCATACCCGGCTTTTCCGGTCGACGAGGGCGACGCCGCACCACTCACAGGGCAGCAGCTCCCTCATCTCCTGGTGCCAGACCGCCGTCAGGCCGGCCCAGCCCTCGCGCCGGCGCAACTGCAGCACTTCGTTGCGGAGCCGCTGCACCACCAGGTCGAGCCGCACCCGCTCCTCGGCTTTTTTGCGCTCCGTGATGTCCTCGAAGAGCACGGCGAAGCGCGCCCCCTCCTGAGCGTAGGCAAAGGCGTGGAAGTGTTTGTCGTTCAGGGGTGAATACATCTCGTGGTGGGCGCTGCCCCGACCGAGGACCACCTCCCCGAAAAACCTCAGCCAGCCCGCCAGCTCGTCCCGGGAGAGGAACTGGCTGGCTGGCCGGCCGACCACCACCTCCTTGCTCGCCCCCAGGATGGTCTCAAAGGCGGAGTTGACCTCCATGGTGATATAGTCGACGGGCACGTGGTGGGCGTCGAAGAGCATCTCGTTGAGGGCGAACCCCTGCCCCATCTCCGCAAAAAGCTGGTGGTACTTGTGCTCGCTCTCGGTCAGTTGCTGCTCCAGGCGGTGGTTGTCCAGGGCCAGCTCGATGGCGATGCGCAGCTCGCGCTCCTCGATGGGCTTGGTGAGGTCGCCGAAGGGGTGGGTGGCCTTGGCGCGCATCAGGGTGGCTTCGTCGGTGTCCGCGGTGACATAGACCACCGGCAAGCGGTGGCGCTCACGGATGGTCCCGGCGGTGGTGATGCCGTCCTGGCCCTCGCCCAGATTGATATCCATAAACACCAGATGCGGCCGGCGGCGTTCGATGGCCGCCAGGGCCTCCGGCCCGGACGAAGCGACAAAGGTGTCGCCGTACCCCATGCCCGCCAGCATGGCCCGTATTCCCATGGCCACCAGCACCTCGTCGTCCACGACCAGGATGCTGACCGCTCTATCTGCGCTCATCGCCGCCGCCTTGGCTTTGCCCATCTCAGCCACCGCTGGTCCGGCGGTCGTGCAACTCGATCGCCCGCCCCACCAGTTCCTCCAGCTCTCGGCCAGCGCGCAGCGGTTTCTGCACCACGAAGTCGAAAGGCCGGGCCCGGTCGTCACCGGTCTCCAGTTGCCAGCCGGTGATCAGGACCCGGGCCAGTGCCGGGTCCATCTCCTCGAGCCGCCTGGCCAATTGGTCGCCGGCGATGCCGGGCAGCCCCAGGTCGATGACCGCCACCTCGTATCTGCCAGCGCTGAACCGGGCCAGGGCCTGCTCGGCGTCGGCAAAGACCTCGACCTGATGCCGGGCGCCCAGCACCTCGGCCAGGACCCGGCTGACAGCGGGGTCGTCCTCGACCACCAGGACCCGCCCGGGCCGCACTGCGGGGGCCAATTCGGGCGGCGGCGCAGCGGCCTCCTCCTCCAGCCACACCGGCAGGTGCAGCACAAAGGTCGCGCCCTGCCCCGGCTCGCTGAGCACCTCCACCTTGCCGCCCCACTGGGTCACGTTGTTGTGCAGCACCGACAGCCCCAGGCCGTTGCCAACGGTCATCTTGGTGGTGAAGAAAGGCTCGAAGGCCCGCAGCCGGGTGGCCTCGTCCATGCCCACCCCGGTGTCGCTGAACTCCAGCCGCACCGAAGTCTTTTCCTCCTGGGCCCGGATGGTGATGGTGCCCCCCTGAGGCATGGCCTCCACGGCGTTGAGGAGTAGATTGGTGAGCACCTCGTGCAGGCCGGCGGGTACGGCCCGGACCCGGGGCACCTCGCCCACCTCGATATACACCTCGATGGGCCGGCCCCGGGCCTCGGGTTCGTCCTTCCACTGTGGCCGCGCCATCTCCAGCACCGCCTCGAGGGCCGGTTTCAGGGCGACGGGCTGGACCGGTTCGGCGACACCGCGCACCGAATGGTTCAGCCGGCGGACCAGCTCCGCGGCGCGGGTCCCCGATTCGATGATCGTGGCCGCCAGCCTCTGGATCTTGGGGTCATTACTGGACAACTGCACGATCTCGGCCGGCACCAGCACCCCGGTCAACAGGTTGTTGAAGTTGTGGCTGATGCCGGTGGCCACCTCACCCACCGCCCGCAGGCGCTGGGTCCGCACCAGCTCCTCCTCGAGCCACTTGCGCGCGCTGATATCCAGGTGGATGCCGCTCATCCGCAGCGGCCGCCCTTCGGCATCCCGCTCCATCACCTTGCCGTGAGCCAGGATCCACACCCAGTGCCCGTCCCGGTGGCGCAGGCGGTGTTCTGGTTGGTAGACGGAGGTCTCGCCCTTGAGGTGCAGGTCCAGGGTGGCGCGGATGGATGGCCAGTCGTCGGGGTGCACCAGCTTCTCCCAACTGCTGACGTGGCCGGCGATTTCCTCGGGACGGTACCCCAGCATGTTGCACCAGCGCCGGTCGAAATCGACCCGACCGCTGGGCACATCCCAGTCCCACATGCCCAGGCCGGCGGCTTCCAGGGCCAGGTCCAGCCGCTCCTGCCCCAGCCGGGCCCGGTCGCGTTCCTGGCGCAGGTTCTCCCCGGCCTGCCGGTTCTCGGCGATGGCGGCGGCCAGCACCAGATTCGAGGCCCCCATCACCCCCAGGAAGAGCTGGGTGAGCAGCAGGTGGTCCAGAGGGTCCGGGTTGAAAGCCCCGAACACCCCTTGCCCCTGGAAGGTGCCCCACAGCGAGATGGCCCCCATCAGCAAGAGGGCGGCCGTGGCCCCGGCGGGGCCGAAACGCACCGCCGCCCAGAGCAGCAGGGGAAAAAGCACGTAGGTGTAATTCAGCAGGCCGATCTCCCCTGTCGGGACCAGGAAGACGGCCCTGGAGCAGAGCGCCAGCAGACCGAAGAGCAACAGGGCCTCGGCGATACGAGCGGGGGTCAGAAAACGCCAAGGCCGCTGGCTCCAGGTCATCAGCAGGGGCGTCAGCAGCAGCATGCCCAGCCCATCGGCGACCCACCACACCTGCCACGTCACCCAGAAGGGCGCGCCCAGCAACAGGGCGGGGCCCGCCGCCCCCAGCAGGGCGGTGAGCCCGTTGCCCAAGCCCATGGCCAGCACCACCAGCCAGACCACCTCCTTCAACTGGGCAAAGGTGGGCCGGTGGCCCAGCACCCCCTCCAGCAGCAGGGCCGCCAGCAGGGGTTCGGCGCTATTGGCCAGCGCCAGCCACAGGCTCAGGGCCGGGGAGTTGCCGCCCAGCCAGTTGATCAGCCCGTTGATCACCAGGATGACACCCAGCGCCGCCGGCCAGGCGGCGCGCGGCCGCATCAGCAGGGCAGCCAGGGCCACCCCGCTGGCCAGCCAGATAGCGGCAATGCCGTGGGGTTTGAAGACGAAGAGCAGCCCCAGATAGACCGCCAGCCCGTAGCCCAGGGCCAGGCCACCCATCCAACCCCAGCTCCGCCAGGATACCCTCATGCCTTGCGCTCTTTCGCGGCGCTGGTCGCCACCCGACTCGCCCTTCATGTCGCCACCGGCAGCCACATCTCGAACACCGCGCCTTCGCCCAATTGGCTGCGACACTCCAGGCGCCCGCGGTGATCGCGCATAATGGTATAAGAGATCGAAAGCCCCAGGCCGGTGCCCACTCCGGGCTCCTTGGTGGTGAAGAAGGGCTGGAAGAGCCGGCGCTGGTTCTCTTCGCTGATGCCCAGCCCGCAGTCCTCCACCTCGACCACCACCCAGTCCTGCCCCGCCTGGTTGCTCCATTCCGCGCTCCGCAGGCCGGCGCTCTCCTCCACGGTCACCTCCAACTGATCCCGCCGGGCCTCGACCAGGCGGGTGCGCACCCACAGCGCCTTTTGCCAGTCCGGAGGCGGGTAGTCCCCCAGTTCGCGCTCCCGCTGGTCGAGGGCGTCGCGGGCGTTGCCGATCAGGTTGATCAGCACCTGCTCGAGGCGGTAGGGATCACCCAGCACCGGCGGCAGCTCGGCGGCCAATTCCTGCCGCAGCTCGATGCCGTGGGTCTTGAGCTGGGCCAGGCTCAGCCCCAGGGCCGAGCCAACCACCCGGTTGAGATCCACCACCTCGCTGGGCAGTTCGAGGCGTTTGCGGGAGAAGTCGCGCAGGTGGTCGATGATGCGGCGCATGCGCTCCACCTGGGCCAGCACCTCCTCGCTCCATTTCAGTTGGCGCTCCTGGGGCACGGCCATGCCCTGTTCCAGCCGGATCTGCAGCCCCTCGGCCAGGGTGGCCACCACCGTGAGCGGCTGGTTGAGTTCGTGGGCGATGCCGGCGGCCATTTCCCCCAGCGAGATCAGCCGCGCCGACTGCAGCAGGGCCTCCTCGGCCTGGCGGCGGGCGGTGATGTCGCGATTGCTGCCGCGGATGCCCAGGTATTCCCCGTCGCCGTCGTAGACCGGTTCGCTGATATGGCTGACCCAGCGCACCTGCCCGTCGCGGGCGACCAGGCGGAACTCCATTTCGCCCACCCCGCGGCGGACCGGGTGGTGCAGGGCAAACCCTTCGCGGTCCTCGGGGTGGACGATGCTGGCCAGCAGGTCGGGGTCGGCGGTGAATTCGGCGGCGGTGTACCCGGTGAGCCGCTCGCAGGAGGGGGAGCAGTAGCGGAAGCGCCCCTCCGGGCTGAGCCAGAACTCCCAGTCGTAGGTGTTGTCGGCGACGATGCGGTACTTGGCCTCGCTCTGCGCCAGGGCCAGCTCAGTCGCCTTCTGCCGGGTGATATCCTGGGCAAAACCGACGAGTTTGAGCGGCTCGCCCCGGGCGTCGCACACCAGTTCGCCTTCGGAGCGGAAATGGCGCACCTGCCCGTCTGACAACACCAGGCGGTACTCCACCGGGCCGAAACATCCCACCTGCTGGACACGCTCAAAGGTCTGGCTGACGCGGGCCCGGTCCTCGGGATGGATGGTCTCGATGACCAGGTCGAGGTTGGGGTGGGGCGCCTCCTGGGGGGCCATCTGGTACTGGCGGTACATCTCCGGCGACCAGTTGAAGTTCTGGGTCCGGAAGTCCCATTCCCAACTGCCCATCGTCGCCAGCCGCTCGCTGTTGAGCAGCAAGGCCTGCAGGCGGCGGAGCAGTTCCTCGGTGTGTTTCTGTTCGGTGATGTCGGTGGAGATGCCCCCCAGGCCCGAAATCCGGCCCTGCGGGTCAGTGACGGGGAATTTGACCGCCAGGAAAACGCGCTCTTCGTCTCCCCCATGCACCACTTCCTCCCCCCGGAAGGTCCCGCCCTCCCTCAGGACCCGCTGGTCGTGCTCCTCCAGGGGTTGGGCGATGTGCTCCGAAAAGAGGTCGGCGGCGGTTTTGCCCAGCACCTCCTCGGAGGGCCTGCCGATGATCTGGTAGAAAGGCCGGTTGGCCAGGACATAGCGCCCCTCCCGGTCCTTGAGGAAGATCGCCGCCGGGCTGTGGTCCACCAGGGCGCGCAGCAGGGCCTCGGTCCGGCGCCGCTCGGCCTCGGCCTGGCGCTGGCTGGTGATGTCGGCCCCCAGGCTGGCGACGCTGTAGATCTCGCCCTGCTCGTCGCGCAGCAGGGTATTGTTCCAGGCGATGAGCTGGCGCTGGCCCTTGGCACCTTCGACCTCGTGTTCGTAGTGGCGGTAGATCTCCGGGTCGCCCTCGAAAACGATCTCGGTGAAGACCCGCCGCACCTCGGCCCGCTGCTCCAGGGGTACACACAGCTCGAACCAGTCCTGGCCCAGCGCCTGTTTCCGGGAGCATCCCAGCAGTTCCAGCAGGTAGTCGTTGCAGTAGATGACCCGGCCTTCCAGGTCGAGCAGGACCCCGGCCAGTTTGACATTGTCGAGCAGGTCGCGAAAACGGCGCTCAGCGGCCAGCAGGGCGGCCTCGGCCTGCCGGCGCGCGGTGATGTCGCGCACAAAGGCGCAGTTGTACTCGCGGCCGTCCAGTTCGATGTGGTTGGCGGTGATCTCCACCGTCAGGACGCGCCCGTCCTTGGCCAGATGTTTGGAGACCAGCAGCACCGAGCCGCGGGCCTTGAGTTCCTGCCAGTGGGCGCGCCATCCCTGCTCATCGGTGTCGGTATCCAACTCCATCACCGAGAGGGCCAGCAACTCCTCGCGGGTATAACCCAGATTGCGGCAGGCCGCCTCGTTGGCATCGAAGAAGCGGCCGTCCGGGGTGATCCAGAAGACGGCGTCCCCCGCCTGCTCGATGGCCAGCTGGTTGAGCTGCAACTGTTCGGCCAGCCGCTGCTCCAACTCCTCTTTTTCCCCCTCCAACTCTTCCTGCTGGGCCTGCAGGTACCTCAGGGCCACCGCGTGCGGCCGTTCCACTCCCACCCTGACCAGGGCGCGGTAGATGAGGTAAAAGGAGAGCAACCAGACCTGGTGCGCGCCCAGGGCCGAGGGGTCGCGGCGCAATGCGGCGAGGATGGACAGTTGTTCGGCCACCAGCCCGGCGGCAATGGCGGCCAGCAGCAGGGGCCAGACCTGGCGGTCCAGCGAGGCGCGCCGCCGCCAGCAGACCACCCCGGCCAGCAGCAGCAACAGGGAGGAGAACACCTCCCCCGAGATCACCTGCTCTCCGCCCTGTGCCATGCCCGGGAATGGGGTGGGTAGGGCACCCTGGTACAGCAGGGCGGCCAGGCCCAACAGCGCCGCACCATAGACCAGCGGCAGCAGGGGTGAGGCCAGGCGCGGGTGGCCCCACAGCGCGGCGATCAACAGGGTGAGGCCGGCGGTGAGATCGCGGAGTTCTCCCAGTCCCAGCGCCAGGCCCGAATCGGCGCCCCGGCCATAGGCCAGCAGGTGCGTCGCATCCAGACCGCCCACACTCAGGCACGAGAAGCCCAGCAACACCAGGTAGTGCCCCCCGGCGTAGCGGCGCACGTTCCAGGCCAGCACAAAAACACTGCCGGCCAGGACGGTTCCCAGCAATTCCACTGCGTTGTGGAACAGTTCGAAGCTGTAGTCGGCCAGCAGCAGGCTCAGACCCAGCCACAACCCGCCCCACAGCAGCCACTGCCAGGAAAAAACCCCGGTGCCCGCCTGGCCACCCCGCTTGTTCATGGTCCGCACCCTCTCTTTCGCCGGGGACTGCGCGAAAACGCTCACCCCCTGCGCGAAAACACGCCTACCTCCTGCCCCTCATCCCTCGCGCTGGCCGCCCAACCCGTACTGGGCGATACGCCGGCGCAGCGCATCGCGCGAAATGTCCAACTGCTCGGCGGCCCGCACCTGGTTGCCGCCGGTCCGCCGCAGCGCCTCGCCGATCATCTCGCGTTCCATGCGGGCCAGGTTCAGATCCTCCCACGCGGCCGCCGGCGAGGGGGCATCGAAAGGCTCCTGCTCCACCAGCAGGTCGGCGGGCATCACCAGCCGGCCCCGGCACAGGATCACCGCCCGTTCCACCAGGTTGCGCAACTCGCGCACATTGCCCGGAAAAGGCAGCCGCTGCAACAGGTCCAGGGCTTCGGCGCTAAAACCCTCCACTTCCTTGCGCAGCTCGCGGGCATAGCGGATCAGGAAGTGGCCGGCCAGCCCCGCGATGTCCTCGGGTCGCTCGCGCAGGGGCGGGATACGCACCACAAAGGTGTTGAGCCGGTAATAGAGGTCGGCGCGGAACTCGCCCGAGGCCATGCCCTGGCGCAGGTCCTTGTTGGTCGCCGAGATCACCCGCACGTCCACCGGGATGCGCCGCGTGCCGCCCACCCGCCGCACCTCGCGCTCCTCCAGGGTCCGCAGCACCTTGGCCTGGGCGCTCAGGCTCATATCGCCGATCTCGTCGAGAAAGAGCGAGCCGCCTTCGGCCAGTTCGAACTGTCCCTTGCGGCTCTCCTTGGCGTCGGTGAAGGCCCCCTTCTCGTGGCCGTAGAGT
This sequence comes from Candidatus Latescibacterota bacterium, assembly GCA_020852055.1. Taxonomy (GTDB): domain Bacteria; phylum Latescibacterota; class UBA2968; order UBA8231; family UBA8231; genus SICG01. Next base: position 7,610 of record JADZBP010000201.1, on the reverse strand, counting down.
TCGCTCTCGATGAGGGTTTCCGGCAGGGCGGTGCAATTCACTGACACAAAGGGCCCCTCGGCCCGCCGGCCGCCGTAGTAGATGGCGCGGGCCACCAATTCCTTGCCGGTGCCGCTCTCGCCGACAATCATCACCGTGGTGGCATCGGTCTCCTGCAAGGTCTGGATCAGGTCCTTGATCCGGGTGATGCCCGGCCCCTCGCCGCAGAGCTGGGACAGCTCGCGGTGTTCGCGGCCCAGCCGGTGGAGGCTTTCCTTGTAGCGGTCCTTCTCGCGGCGCAGGGCGTGGAAACGGCTGGTGCGCTGCAGCGAAAACATCAGGTCGCGCAGGTTGAGGGGTTTGGTGAAGAAGTCGAAGGCCCCTTCGCGCAGGGCGCGCACCGCGCTGTTGATATCCCCGTGTCCGGTGATCAGGATGGTCTCCACCTGGGAGGCCACCCGGCGCACCGCCTCCAGCACCTGGAACCCGTCCATGCCCGCCATCTTGATATCGCTGATGACGATGTCGGCCTCCTCCCGCTCCAGGTAGGCCACCGCCTCGGCGCCATTGCCAAAGGTCTCGACCCCATGGCCCTGGTCGCGCAGGAATTCGGCGATGGTGCGCAGGATGGCGGGCTCGTCATCGATCAGAACCAGCCGCAACACCCCGCTGTTGGGGATCTTGTCCATTTAAAGCCTTCCGAAAGGGGAGATGGCTTCCACCGCGAAACAATAAAGCAAGGTTCGTGCCAGACTTGAGGAAAAAGCCCTGGCCGCCGGCTTTTCTCCCCGCCTGCCAGCCAACCCCGCCATCTGCTAGCAAGATATTCACCCTGGAGAGGCAAATCAAAAAACCGCTCCTGTCTCATCAATGAAACATCAGGAGGCAGTTAGTCTCTTTTTTATACATAACTTTTTGTTTTTGATATACTTGTAGTTTTAGTACATTCATCGTGAAATCGTCTCCCATGGTCCCTGAGTGCCTCGCAGGGCCAGGAGATTCACCCAATACACCAATCCCGGCGCCTGGAGCGCGTCGGGGGGGGACGCTGCGGCGCCCGGCGCCGCTGGCCCTCAAGACATGGATGGGGTCAGGTGAGATGAGGAAGATCGACCGCGAGAGGATCGAACGGGTGGCCCGGATCTATGGCAGCAACAAAGCAGCCGGGGCGGCGCTGGGCATCACCCCCAGCAGTTTTGCCCGGCTGTGCCGGCGCTACGGCATTCAAACGCCCTACGGGCGCAAGTACGGCCAGTGGGAACCGGCGAGGGAGGAAGCCGCCTGAAACGCCCGGGAGGGAGAGACCTCCGGCTCCCGGTTTGACAGCCAAGCGCGACTGCTGCTTAATACATCCTCACACGTACTTCCAGTGGGGGGCACCATGATCTCGCGCGAACGTGTCATCGCCGTCATCGAGCATCGCCGGCCCGACCGCATGCCTATCTACGGCTGGGTCCGCGCCAATATGGAACAACCCATCGCCGCCGCCTTCGGCTCGGTGGACGAATTCGAAGACCACTACGAATTCGACCTGACCCACATCTTCGGCGGGCCCGCCCCCTACCGCCACGAGGACCTCGAGGAATTGCGCGCTCAAGGCGGGGGCGCCATCGAGCCAGCGGCCCTGCTCCAACTCCCCCTCGGCGACCCGGACGTGCACGGCGCCTACGAAGGCATCCGCCAGCAGCTCGACCACCACAAGGTCCAGCGCGGCCGCTTCGCCTACGTGCAGACCCCCGGCATCTTCGAGTGCCTCAACGGCCCCTTCGGCATCCAAGATCACCTGATGTACCTGGCGATGTACGAAAAGGAACTGGCCGAGGTCTACCGCCGCCAGGCGATGTGGAACCGCGCCTTTGCCATGAATTGCCTCGACCTGGGCGTGGACATGATCCACGTCTCCGACGATTGGGGCGCCCAGAACGGCCTGATGTTCCACCCCGACTTATGGGCCCGGCTCATCTTCCCCAACCACCGCATCACCTGCCAGGCAGTGCGCCAGCGCGGCGCCTTCCTCAGTATGCACAGCGACGGCAACATCAATGCGGTGCTCGACGGGGTGGTGGAGCTGGGCTACCAGGTGCTGCATCCCTTCCAGGAATCGGCCGGCATGGATCTGGAGGACTACCAGCGCCGCTACCGCAAGCACTTCGCGGTCATGGGCGGCCTCGACGTGCAGACCACCATCGGCTTTGGCGACTACCCCCGCCTCCAGCGCGAGATCGAGCGGGTCATCGGCCTCTTCCCCGAGGGCGACCTGCTCTTCTGCACCAGCCACTTCGTACAGGACCACTGCACCATCGAGGAATTGACCTTCGCCTACGACCTGGTGTATGAGCTGGTGCGGCAGCCCGGGGGAGGCCGCTGAGCAGCCCCGGGTTGCTTATTGGCGGGGATATGGTATGCTTAACCAGCGCCATATCCCCTGGCGCGCAGCCTTTTGCCGGCAAGCGCGGCACTCCCCCTTCTGATAGGAGCAGTTGATGAAGTTGTCCCCCGAGCATTTCAACCTGGTGTTGCGGCGTATCGTCGGCAAGACCACCGGCACCACCAAGGCCACCAAGGAAACCGCTGTGGCAGCCACACCAGCCAAGGCCGCCGCCAAGAAGGCTCCGGCCAAAAAAGCCCCGGTCGCCGCCAAAGCCGCGCCCACCAAGCCGAAGGCCAAGCCAGCCGCAGCCAAGCAGGCCCCCAAGAAGGCGGCCAAAAAGCGCCGCTGAACCCGCCTCTTCGCCAGGGATCGCATCATCCAGCGCGAAGCGCTAGGTGATCTCCATACCCCCATCGCCCCGGAACAAAAAAGGGTTACGAGATTCGTCTCGTAACCCCTCATGCCTGGCGCTACCTTTCCTCGGTGCCTAACCGGGGCTTTGCCTCCGGCTCAGTCGGTGAATTCGATGACGTCCGCCCGGACACAGAGTTTGGTGTCCGTATAGAAGAGCAGATTTCGGCTGTCGGCGTCGTAGCGGATATTGGCCAGGGCCAGCCGCCGCCCGGCGACGGGGCCGTGGGTCTTCTCGAAATCCAGCCACAGATTCGCCAGCGCCTCCTTGTACAGCTGCCCGGTCCCCGCGACGCGCGCCAGCGCCAGGGAGCCGGCCTGCGGGCCGTTGGAGAAGCTCACCCCCAGCAGGTACCCCGCCTTTGCCTCCCCGGAGACGCCAACGGCGACGACCCGGTAATTGGGCGCCGACAACTCCACCGTAGTCAGGTTGCCGGCGATGAACATGCCCGCCTGCGAGCACCCGCCCAGGGTGACCAGGCCCAGGATACCCAGCGCGATGGAGATTCTTCTTTTCATGCCCTGCCTCGCTTTCATTTGACCCACCCCGTATCGGGCGGCCTGTTCCATTCCTGCCTCGTCCGGCGGTGACTCCGCCGGCCAGCGCAGGAGGTGATACCTGTGACTCAGGTCCAGTAGCGGTCGATGACGCCCTTCACCGTGGCGGCCCACTGGGTCAGGTTCTCGCTGCGGTTGGCGATGGTGCTGATGTCCTTCAGCACAAACTCGCAGGTGGTGCCGTGCCGCCGGCAGGCTTCCATGTACGCGGTGATCTCCTTCTCGACCGGTACCGGATCGAAGGTAGGGGAGCTGACGAAAGCCGGGTTGGGTTTGGCGGCCAGCACGTAGTCCCTGCCGATCTCGCTGGCGGCCCGCTCCGGCTCGGCCCAGGGGGTGACCGAGATCTTGCGCAGGTTCTTGAAGCGCCGGCGCAGGATATCGACCTTGGTGTCCATGGGCTCGCAGCAACCGTAGTAGAGCAGCCCGCACTCGCCGAAGAGTTCCTGGTTGTAGGTGAGGTCGAACTCGTCGTGCATCGCCGGCGACACCGACCCGAAGATCTGGGCGGCGCAACGCCCCCACACGTCCTGGTAGCGCACCTGGCCGGCAAAGTCGCTGGCCGGCAACTCGCGGCTGCAGGCGGCGGTGCAGTGCAGCAGATAGGGGCTGGGGTATAATAGCTCCAGATCCCGATACTGCCTAAAGGTATCTGCCGCGATGTCGGTGAAGCGCCGGGCCAGGCGGTGGGAAAACTCCGGGCGCACCGCCAGGTCGTAGAGCAGCGTCTCCACCCCGCGGTACTGCGAGATCTGGTCCCAGATCGAATACTGCAACTGCCCGCCCACCGCCTTGACCGGCAGCAGCCCGGCGAAGACCTCCTCGGCCACCGCCACCGCCTCTTCGGTACCCTCGCGATTGTAGCTGATCTCGGGCGCATGCAGCTTCTCCAGATCCTCGTCGGTCTGCAGCACGTCGTGGTACTCGTGCGCGGCGATGTAGGCGCCGGTATCCCCCTTGATCAACACCTCCTCGATGGCCAGGCCGATGCCGCTGGAGCGGATCTGTTTGCCCACCTCGAAGAGGGGCGGAATCACCAGATCCACCTGGAAGTGGTCCCACTGATACAGGGCGCAGCGCAGGCGGGTTTCCAGCCAGCCCAGCTCCGGGGCGCAGGTGTTCACCAGCGCTTGGTCGCGGATCTCGCCCCAGGGCACCTCCGAGATGAGGACCACCGGCCTGACCGCCTCCAGGGCATTGGTCTGGTAATAGCGTTCGATGCGCTCCTGCTGCACCTCCAGATGCGCCAGTTCGCTGTACCGCTGCGCCAGTTGCCGCAACGTCTGTTTGTCCTTCGCGCTGATCTGCATGGGTTGCTCCCTCGTCCGCTGTTTGCCGTCGAACCTGTTGGTTTCTTTGCCCATGCTGTACAAGTGTAATCAAAACCCGCATCCGGGCGGAAACGCAGCCGGCGGGATGACCGGAAGGACGGCCCGGTATACATTGTAAAGCCAACCCAGCGGGGCGGCGGCGGTTCGGGGCCACCCGCCGCACCCACCACCGAGGCCTAGCTCATGTATACCGAGAACGTGCGGGCGGCGGGGATCATGTCCCTGGCCGTGGTCGCCTTTGTCGCGCAGGACGCCGCCATGAAGGGGGTCGCCGGCGGCATGTCCATGATCCAGGCCCTGGCGCTGCGCAACGCGCTGGTGACCCTGGTCTTCGTAGGTCTGGCCGCCGCCACCGGCGCCCTGCGGCAGTGGCGCACCCTGGCCGAACCGCTGGTCTGGAGCCGGTCGGCCGCCGACACCGGGGCCACCCTGCTCTACATGCTGTCGCTGACCCATCTGCCCCTCACCCTGGTGGTGGCCCTGAACATGGCCACGCCCCTGTGTGTGCTGCCCCTGGCCGGCATCTTCCTGCGCGAGCGCCTCGGCTGGCGGCGGGTGCTGGCGGTGCTGACCGGTTTTGTCGGGGTGCTGCTGGTGCTGCGGCCCACGGCCGGCGGCCTGAGCGCCTGGGCCCTGCTCAGCGCCGCCTCGGCGGTCTTCTTCGCCGCCCGCGACATTATGACCCGGCGGGTGCCGGCCCGCGTGCCCAACCTGCTGGTGGGGGCGGTGATGACGGCGGTCCTGATGGGGGTCTGCCTGATCTGGACCGCGTGGGAGGGCTGGACGCCGGTGAGCCCGGCCCAGTGGACGGCGGTGGGTGGTGCCTCGGCCCTGATCGCGGCGGGGTACTATCTGGCGATTGTGGCCACACGGATGGGCGACGTGTCGCTGACCAGCGCCTTCCGCTACACCGCCCTGCCCTGGGGCGCGGTCTGGGGGTACGCTCTCTGGGGAGAGGTGCCCGACGCGCCCGCCCTCGCCGGCGCGGCCCTGATCCTGGGAGCCGGGCTCTACGCCCTCCACCGCGAACGCCGCGAGGCCAGGCCAGCGGGCCACTCGGAACCACTGGTCGTTTGACGGCCCGCCCGCGCGATCCCCATATTCCCCGGACCCAGGCACCCCCTTGAACCAGGAGTGGCCCGGCGACTTCCCTTCACCCCGGAGATCATCGCTCATGGAACGGATCAATGGCCTGCCCGCCCGGCCGCACGCCCTCTTCGAACTCGATTCCCAGCGCCTGATCGTGGCCCTGACCGACGGTCTGGCCCTGCTCGACCAGCACACCCTGAGCTACCTGGACCGCGGCGCGGTTGACCACGCCGCCCTGGCCCCGGACGGCGCCTGCTACTGGACGCGCGGGGACCGGATCTTCCGCCTCGAACCGGGAGCCGGCGGTGGCCCGGAGGACGTGAGCACCCGCTTCGCCGGCAGGCCGCAGGGCCAGCGGCAGGTGACCTGCACCGGCGACGGCCACCTGTGGGTCGAGGGCTGCCGGACCCGGCGCCAGCCAGGGGGCCAGTTCGTGCCCAACCCGGCAGCCCTGTCGGTCCCCTGGTCCCCGGCAGCCTGTCAGGTGGATATCTACAGCAGCTATTGGAGCCTGGTCGAAACCGAACACGGCGTGCAGGTCCTGGTCGCCCCGGCCAACACGCCCGGGGAGTGGCAGGTGGCCGGGCCGGGGACGGGCGCATGGCGCTGGCTGGCCACCGACAATGCCGGATATATCTGGCTAGCCGGAGCCGGCGGGTGGCGCCGTTTCTGCCCCCGGCACCCCGAGGTCGGCTGGCAGGACCTCAGCGGCGACCTGCCCCCCAGCGGGGTGACGGCGCTCGGGCGCTCGCCCGCCGATCTGGTCATGGCCGCGCTGGAGGACGGCTCGGTGATCGAACTCGACGCCACCGCCACCGGCGCCACGGTGGTGCGGCCGCTGGGCCTGCTGCCCTCGCCGGCGCGCTGCCTGCTGGCGGACCGGACCGGCGCCATCTGGGCCGGCACCGACAACGCCGTGTATCGCCTCCCGCCTGCCGCGGACGCCTGGCAGCACACCTGGCAGGAACAGCGCGGCCGCCTGCCCGGCGGCGGCAACCACGACATCTTCGCCACCCCCTGCCAGGACCGCCTGTACGTGGCCGGCGGCTGGGCTGTGCAGTGGGGCCTGCCCCTGCGCGACCACGTGCCCGACGCGCTGCTGGCCTACGATCCGCGCACCGAATGCTGGGAGGTGGTCAGCCGGATGTACATGCCGCGCCGCTACAACGGCATCGCCACCCTCGAGGGCCGGGTCTGGATCGTGGGCGGCGAGGCCCGCTTCGGCAGCCGGGGCGGCCCGCACCAGGCCCTGTACCTGGTCGATATCTACGACCCGGCCAGCAACAGTTGGGAACCCGGCCCCTCCCTCAACAACGTGCGCACCGACCCCTTTGTCATGACCTGCAACAACCGCATCTACGCCGTCGGCGGGGCGCGCCACAACGGCGGCCCCAAGCTCGACACCGTCGAGAGCATCGGCCCGGGCGAGAGCGCCTGGCGCGAGGAGACCCCGCTGCCCGAGCCCACCCGCCAGGGCCATGGCTGCGCCCTGGACGGGATCGTCTACTGCTTCAGCATCGACGGGGCCTTTGCCTACGACACCCGCACCGGCCGCTGGGACGACCAGTTCCCCCAGCCCGGCGAGATCGGCCAGGGGCCGCTGGCCGCCGCCTGGCGCGGCGAGGTCTGGCTCATCGGCGGGTACAACGAGCGGCGCCTCCGCTGCTACAACCCGGCCACCCGCACCTGGCGCGCCGGGCCCGACCTGCCCGTCGAGCAGGCCTGGGCCGCTGCCGCGGTGCTGGACGACCGGCTATACATCGTTGGCGGGGCGCATTACTCGCAGTCTCACGACGCCATCGTGTTCGACGACCGGACCTTCGTGTTGCGCTAGCACCTCTGGACCGTCGGGCCGCGGCGAGGTGACATTC
>JADZBP010000200.1 GCA_020852055.1 Candidatus Latescibacterota bacterium | reverse complement strand
TCCGGAACAAGGTATACTGCGCTCCCATCACCAGGGCCGCGCCAATGCCGGCCAGGATATAGGCCTCGGTGTCGCCCAGGCCACGGGCGATGAAACGGGCGGCCACCAGCAGCACCGAGGGGACCAGGATGATGGGGGTCAGGTCGATCTGCGGATGGGCGCCGGGATGGCGCAACTGGCGCACGGCCTCGCGGCTGACCCCGGGCTCCCGGCGCAGGTGTTCGACCATCTCCAGCAGGGCGCGCGGATTGCCGCCGCTGCGCTCCCACAGGTGGGTCTCCAGCAAGGTGCGGTCTTCCACCGCGATGCCGGCCAGGTGCTGGTGGAGGAGCTGCCGGGTTTCGCGGCGGGAGAGGTTGCCCAGTGCCAACCGCTCGAAGCGGGAGAGGTGCGAGGCGTAGCCGCTTTTCAGCTCCCGGAGGCCGGCGATGAGCCGGTATTTGGCGCCCAGCTGATCCAGGAGCCGGCCCAGGTAGGGAGAGAGGCTGGAGAGATCATCGATGACCAGGACCCACTGGTCTTTTTCCACGGCGTCGAGCACCAGCCGCAGCCAGCCCTGGATGGAGGTGCGGGTGTGGAGTTTGCGGAAAGCCTCGAACTCCCCTGGCGCAGCTGGAAGAGCACCGCGCTGGTGCAGGGCCTGGGCGATCTCGATCAGCGCCTGGCGCACGGGGGTCAAGGTTTTCAGCTGCAGGAGGTGCTCCCCCTGCAGCCGGCCCAGCAAATGGCTCTTGCCCACCCCAGGAGGACCCAGGAGCAGGGCGTCGATCCGCTTGTCGGCGTAGGTCTGGAGCTGTTGCAGCTCGGTCTGCCGGCCCACGGTCTGAAGGGCGGTGTCATCGGGCGCACGGTGCGGAGCACGGAAGAAGCGGAAGGATCGGTTGCGCAGGCGGGACCACCAGCGGACCAAGTGCGAACGCTGGTCCAGTTGGGCGACGGCGGCCGGCAGCGAGGTGCTGGCCTCTAAGTAGCGCTGGGCGCTGAGCAGGGAGGTATGCCCCATCAGCGCGCCGATCTGGGCGAGGGGCACCTCGCGCTGGGCCAGGCCGGCGCCGAAGCTGTGGCGCAAGAGATGTGGCGACAAAGAGCGCAGGTTGGCCCGACGGCTGTGCCGGCGCAGGGCGGCCCACACCGCCTTGCGGGTGAGTTTCCTGCCGGTGCGCAGGTTGCAGAAGAGCAAGGAGCGTTTGCAATGCGGGCGCGCTTCCAGCCAGGCGCGCAGGGCGTCCTGAGTCTGAAGATTGAGCGGCACTTGCCGTTCCAGGCCGCGCTTGCCGAGGATGCGCAAGAAGGGCGCCTCGCCGGTCCAGTGGAGGTGGGCCAGCTGCAGGGCGCAGATTTCAGAGACGCGCAGGCCGCAGCCGGCCAGCACTTCAATGAGGGCCTGATCGCGCGGGTGTTTGGGCACGGCGCGCAGAGTAGTGAGTTCTTCGGGGGTAGGTACCTGAAGGGATGTTATAGAGCGCATAGGTCCTCCGGAGCTTGCACACACATTTCCCTATACGAGCCCGATGTAGACCAAATGGAGCGAGGGTCTACATCCTGGCCCACCTAGGCTTCCAACAGGGGAGTAGAGCATTCCGGGTCGGGGAGGGACAACCGAGTAGACGGGGAGGTCCGCTCGGGGACGGGACGGGCTAACCTGGAAGTGGTTGGGGGTCTTCCTCCGGGGTCAATCGGTGGAAACGCAGCACGGCCCGCAGCGAGTCTGAGCTGTGGCGCAGCACCACCGGTTGGCCGGTATCCGCCCACCACTGCAGCAACCCCAGCCCCGCATGATTGATCGCCTGCAGCCCTCTGAGTTCCAGCACCAGCCGCTGGCCGGCCTTCAGCCGGCGTTGACCTTCGCGCGCCAGCACCCCGGCCTCGATCGCCAGCCGGATCTGCCCTTCTACCTTGAGCACCACTTCTTCCGGGGTCTGGGAAACCACGGTCAACCGCATCATCGGGCCCTCTCCTGGCACCCGCCCGGTTCGTCTGGCCAGGCACCTTGAGCCAGCTTCCCCAACAACGCTGCCACCTCCTCCTCCAGGCCGGCGATCCGCTCCCAGCAGGACAGGACCTCCTGCACCAGCGCCCCCAGGTCCAGCCGGGCATGGGCGATGAACTCCGCTGTCTGCCGGTCCAGCGCCCAGCCCCGATCCACCCGCGCCACTGACCGCCCATCGCGATCCAGGATGAGGAAAAAACCCGTGCTGGCCTGTTCCACCGCCTGCCAGGGGCCAGCCGGCAGATCGCTGTTGAACGGGTTATCGAATGGGCACAACTCACCCTTGGTCATAGGTCCCCCTTTTTGATGTGGTACGTTGAATCCCCGTGTTACCGCCTGTTCCCAGTATGGCACTGGAAGGGAACATCTTCAAGCAGGAAATCTTCCTGTTTTGCGCACTTCTTTATGGGAAAGGCACTGATCTGGAGGGGGACGGCGCTTTGAGGGGAATGGAGGAATTTCAGGTGGGAGTTGAAGGCGGAAAGGCCGCAACGGAGAATCCCTGCTGCGAAGTGGTCAGGGCTGCGAAGTGGTCAAGACTGGATTGATGAGGCCGGCGGGGTTGCTTGGAGATCTTCTCTAACGCTGCCAACCGGGAGGCCGGCAGCCGGGCGGCTCAGGCTTAAGGGCTGCCTTCCGTTGAGGAGGCCCACCACGCATACCCGGCTGGGTCCTGGTCTTTGTGGCTCAACTCGCTTCTCGCCTCCTTTACTCGGACGCCTTTTCCGCTTTCCAGCGGGCCTGGATCGCGCGCCGGGTCGTCAGGATTTCCTGGCGCAGCGTCTCCTCGTCTGACAAACTCGTCAGGTACTTCGACGCAAAAACCCGGGTGCGGATGCCGCCGGTGGCGTACTTCACCACCGCATCGTCCTTGTCGCTGCACCGGATGATACCCACCGGCTCGGTTTCACCCGGCAGTGCCAGGTGTGCTCTCACATAATTGAGATAGAGATTCATCTGGCCGGCGTCCGCGTGCGTGAAGGCGCCCGCCTTGAGATCGATCACCACCAGGCACCGCAGCACGCGATGGTAGCGCAGCAGATCCACCCGATACCAGGAGCCGCCGACGCGAATCCGCTTCTGCCTGGCGACGAAGGGAAACAAGTGGTTATGCAGATTCGGCAGACACGGTCTGCGATTTCTCGGCTCCAGATTCGCCCAACCGTGCCGGGAATTTTGCGCGGGCCTCGAATTGTCCAGACGGTGTCTGGACAATCTCCCCTCCCAGATAAAACACCCGCATCTGGGCTACGTTGGATCGGGAGAACCCGCGTCCAAGTCTGGTGGTCAGGTCTTTCGACAGACGGTCCAGCAGTCCTGCCCCATACTCAGACCGCACCTGACCGCCTTGCTCGTACTCGACGATCCGGCGGCCAATCTCCCAACAGGTGGCGGTGAGCACGCTGTTGACCACGCGGGCAGCAGTCCGCCGCGCCTGCTCCAGGAGGACCGAGATATCGGTCACCAGCCGGCCATAGTCGGCGACAGCGACGGGCATCGCCCTGACTGCCGAAACCTTGGCCTGGCGTTTGGCGCGCTTCTTCGTCATGTTTGCCTGCCCCTGGGCTGAAAATAGTGCGCATTTTCGGAAGAAGTGCACGTCCGCACATAAAATTCCGCTTGAGCATGGCCTCCTTTTGGTGGCATACTGGGAGTAAGCGGAATAGGTGCGGTGCGCCGCACGCACAGGGAGCAGACCAGGAAGCCGGATCGGGCACCAGGATCAGACCCGCAAACTGCTGGAGAGCCTGGGGGCGGCGCCGAGATGGTTGCATGAAATCCCCCACCGCTCCGTTCCGGGTCTACCCACCAGGGGGTCCATCTGGTCAGCAACCGGTAGCCGACCCCGTAGCACCCTGAACGTCACCCCCTGAAGCAGGAGGAGGTTGCCACCTGATGAACAAGTCCGACCGCGACAACCTCACCGAGGAACTGCTCACCCCCGGGGTCCTTATGGCTCGCTGGAAGGTGAGCCGGGCAACACTGTGGAATTATGCCAAGCACCACGGACTCAAGACAGTCCAGCTGCCCGGCCGCACCCGCTACCGCGCGGGCGATGTGCTGGAGTTCGAGCGACGGAGGTGGCGGCCGTGAAAGCGGATCAGAGGACGCCAGGCGGCTCAGTAGGGCAGCGCGTCGGTAGGATGGGCCTCGGCCTCAAGTGCATGGAGGTAGGTCATAGTGGTCTTGAGATCCGAGTGTCCGAGCCGTGCCTGCACCGTCCGCAGATCCACCCCGGCCCGCAGTAATGCCGAGGCGTAAGTATGGCGCAGACAGTAGAGGGTGAGGTCGGGATGTAGCTTCTCCCCCGTCACCACCCGCGCAAAGGCCCGCGTCAACGCCTTGGAGCCGATGGGCCGGCCCCGGTAATGCGGAAGCCGGGCATGGCCGGCGACGATCACGTAGGGACCCAGAAAGCCCGCCTCCTGCTGCCGGGTCCGCTCCTGCTGCAGATACTCCACCAGTTCCTCTTTGACGTCGAGCCGGCGCGCCTCGTGGTCCTTGGGACTCCAGCGCTCTCCCTCAGTCTCCTCACCCGAGGCCTGCACCGTCAGTATCCGCCGCCGGAAGTCCACCCACTCCCACCGGGCTCTAGCCATCTCCTCATTGCGCAGGCCGGCGTAGAGCCCCAGCCGCACCGCTGTCCCCAGACACCCCGAGACCATCGTCGAGTAGGGTGGCCGTGCTGAGGCCTCCAGCACCACGGCCACCTCTTCCGCTGAAAGCACCCGGCGCTCCTGCCTAGTCCGCGGGGTAGACAGCGACACCGCCCGGGCGACGTTACTCGGCGCCATCCCCAGTTCCACCGCCCTGTCCAACAGCAGCCGGAGGTAGGTTCCGTAGTGGTAAACCGACCAAGGAGCATACTTCCGGCTCAACTCGGCCAGCCACCGCTCCACGTCCGCCGGGCTCAGGTCGAGCCGGGGGTGGGCCTTCTCCAACCACGCCAGCACCTGCCCGGCGAGGGCGAGGTGGGACTTGTGGGACGCCCGGAAAGGGGAACCGGCCTTGCTGTGCTGCAGGGCGTAGTCCTCATAGGCCCGCCGCAGGGTATCCAGGTCCACGGGCCGCCGCAGCGTTGGGCCCCCGGCTTCCCGCCACGCTGGGAAAGCTCCAAGGGCTTCCTCGGCTTTCAGCCATCCCCGCGAGATCCATTCCTCGATCTGAGAGGCTTTGGCCAGCCCGATCCTTGTAGCCGTCTCCAGGGCCTCCAACTGCCGGCGGAGCTGGTCGGCCTCAGCCCGGTCTTTGGCGTAGCGGGAGCGGTAAATAGGGCCCGCCGGCAGGCGCAAAGAAAACGAGATCCGCCAGCGTTTGAGCTTCTTTTCTTGGAGGACGGAGGCCATGGAGCAGTTCCTCGGAGGGGTGGGGTGAGCAAGGCTCAGCTCCCAGAGGGGAGCGTTGTAACAAGATTATAACAAGATTGGGGGCAAAAAAAAAAGACCGTCGTTAGACGGCCTTGAACAAACTGAATGCTTTCATACTGCCCGCCTCACATCCGCAAAGCACAAGTTTTCAGAGGAAAAACAAGTACTTTAGTGGGTATTTGCAGGCAGGAGAGAAAGATAAAAAACTGGCGCGCCCAGCGGGACTCGAACCCACGACCCCCTGCTTAGAAGGCAGGTGCTCTATCCAGCTGAGCTATGGGCACGCGCGACAGACCGTCTATAATTAACTACTCAGGCCCGGCCCCAGGCAAGACCCTTTAGCCGGCGGCGGCCATATTGGTTAGATTGTAATCTTTCGGGGCCGGCATTTGACCCGGCCTCTTTTTTGGGGATTCCATCAGCGCGAGGATAGTAATGGCAGCCAGTGACGCGGAGGCAGTGGCCCAGCTCAAGGCCCTCAAGGAGCAGCTCTACCAGGAGGTGGGGCGGGTGATCATCGGCCAGCACCAGATCGTCGAGCAGATGCTGGTGGCCCTGCTGGCCGGCGGCCACTGCTTGCTCCTGGGCGTGCCGGGCCTGGCCAAGACCACCCTCATCCACACCCTGGCCCAGACCCTCGACCTCTCCTTCAGCCGCATCCAGTTCACCCCCGACCTGATGCCCTCCGACATCACCGGCACCGAGGTGCTGGAGGAGGATGCCCAGACCGGCCGCAAGACCTTCCGTTTCATCAAGGGCCCGCTCTTCGCCAACATCGTGCTGGCCGACGAGATCAACCGCACCCCGCCCAAGACCCAGGCGGCCCTGCTGCAGGCCATGCAGGAACACGCGGTCACCGCCGGCGGCCAGACCATGAAGCTGGGCGAGCCCTTCTTTGTGCTGGCCACCCAGAACCCCATCGAGCAGGAAGGCACCTATCCCCTGCCCGAGGCCCAGCTCGACCGCTTCTTCTTCAACCTGTGGATCGACTATCCGTCCCTGCACGAGGAAGAGGAGATCGTCCGCCTCACCACCAGCGCCCACCAGGCCCACGCCGCCCGGGTGCTGGGGGCCGAGCAGTTGCTCTCCCTGCAGCGACTGGTGCGCCAGGTGCCGGTGGCCGATCACCTGATCAACTACGCGGTGCGCCTGGTGCGCAGTTCGCGGCCCGACGATCCGCTGGCCCCCGCCTATGTGAAGGACCTGGTCAACTGGGGCGTCGGCCCGCGCGCCTCCCAGTACCTGGTGCTGGCCGCCAAGGCCCGGGCCATCCTCGACGGCCGGCCCTGCGTGGCAGTGGAGGATCTGCGCGCCGTGGCCCTGCCGGTGATGCGCCACCGCATCGTGCTCAATTTCCACGCCGAGGCCCAGAATCTCAACGCCGCCGGCCTGGTGGAGCGCCTGCTGGCCGACGTGGCCTACGACCAGCGCGCGTGACCACCGCCCCTGCCCTCTCCACGTACCTGGACCCCGAAGCCCTCTCGCGGATCACCCGCCTCGACCTGATCGCCCGCCTGGTGGTCGAGGGTTTCATCACCGGCCTGCACCGCAGCCCGTACCACGGCTTCTCGGTCGAGTTCTCCGAGCACCGCCCCTACCTGCCGGGCGACCCGCTGCGCGACCTGGACTGGAAGGCCTACGCCAAGACCGGCCGCCTCTATATCAAGCAGTACGAGGAGGAGACCAACCTCAAGGCCTACCTGCTGCTCGATACCAGCGGCTCCATGGCCTATCAGTCGGGCGGCTCGATGAGCAAGTTCCGCTACGCCTGTTGCCTGGGAGCTTCCCTGGCCCATCTCATGTTGCGCCAGCGCGACGCGGTGGGCCTGATGCTCTTCGACGAGCGTATCCAATCCTATGTGCCGCCCCGCTCGGTGCAGAGCCACCTGCAGGTGCTGCTCGGCCAGATGGACCAGGTCAAACCCGCCGCCGACACCCGCATGGCCTCGGCCTTCCACGACCTAGCCGAACGCCTCTCGCGCCGCGGGCTGGTGGTGGTGCTCTCCGACCTGCTCGACGACCCGGAGGAGGTGCTCAGCGGCCTGCGCCATTTCCGCTACCGCGGCCACGAGGTGGTGGTCTTCCACCTGCTCGATCCGCGGGAACGCGACCTCGACTTCCGCCGCCAGGAGACCCGCTTCGTCAGCCTCGAAGACCCCGAGCAAAACCTCACCACCCAGCCCTGGCACATCCAGGAGGACTACCGGCAGCTGATGGACCAGTTGATCCAGACCTACCGCGCCCGCTGCGCCGACGCCGGCATCGACTACGCCCTGATCGACACCACTACCCCCTTCGACCAGGCGCTCTCGCGCTACCTGGTCCAACGGAAAAAACTGGGATGAACGAGGGGACGGGAGGGGCGGTGATGAAGAAAGAAACCTTCCTCTATCTGCTGGGCCTGATCATGGACGGCTGCGCCGGCCTGGCGGGTCTGGGCGTGCCGCTCCTGGCCATGCGCATCGGCGCCGACTACGGCGACCTGGGGGCCATCGGCGCCACCGGTTCCCTGGCCTATTCCGCCGGCTGTTTCTTCGCCGGTTCCCTGGCCGACCGGATGGGGTACCGGCGCATGATGACCCTCTGCAGCCTGGGCTCGGCACTGGTCTTTGGCGCCTATCTGCTGGTGGACCAGATCTGGCAGTTCTACGCCATCGCCCTGGCCGGCGGCCTGTGCAACTCGGGCTTCTGGCCGCCCCTGCAGGCCTGGCTGGGCAAAGGCAAGGGTCGCCGCAGCCTGCTGCAGGCCGTGGGCCGCTTCAACGTCGCCTGGTCGCTGGGTTTCCTGGTGGGACCAGCCCTGGCCGGCTTCCTCTACCCCCACGGCGTAGTCTACGTCTTCGGGGTGGCCGCCGGGCTGGCGGCCCTGCTGCCGCTGGGGTTGTTGTTCCTGCGCCTGCGCGAGCCCGAAGCCGAAACCACCCCGGCCGATACCGCCAGCCTGGCCGCCTCGCGCCTCTTTCTGCCCATCGCCTGGGTGGCCAATTTCTCCACCTTCTTCGCCAACGGCACCGTGCGAGCGCTCTTCCCCAAATTCGCCACCGACCTGGGGGTATCTCCCGGGCTGCTGGGCGGGCTGGTGGCCCTCATCGGGCTGGCCCAGACCACGGCCTTTCTGCTGATCTCGCGCACCGAGCGCTGGCAATTCCGCCTCGCACCCCTGGTCGGGGTGCAGTTGCTGGCCGCCGCCGGGCTCTGCACCCTGGCCTTTGGCGCCTCGCCGGCCACCTTTGCCGTCGGCCTGCTGATCCAGGGCCTGCTGGTGGCCGCCACCTTCACCGCCAGCATCTTCTACAGCCTGCACGCCGAGGGACCGGGCGGCCAGCGCACCGGCATTCACGAGGGCATCGTCGGCAGCGGCTTCCTGGTGGGTCCGGCGGCCGGCGGCCTCCTGGCCGACCACATCGGCCCGCGCGCCCCCTTCCTGCTGGCCTCGGCCGTGATCCTGGCCGCCATCCTGCTGCAGGTGTTCATGCTGCAGCGCGGGCGCAACGCAGCGCTAGCTACGCCCGGAACAGCGGCCTGATCCCTTCCAGAATCTCATCCAACTCGCGGTGATCCTCGGCGTCCAGGCCCAGGGTGCCGGGGGTGCGCATGGCCGCGCTCTTGAACACCCCGCGCCGCACCAGCACCTCCTTGCACACCGGCAGCCCCATGATCAGGATGAAGTTGATCAGGGGCAGCAACTGATTGAAGATCTGCCGCGCCTTCTTTTCATCCCCTGCCTTCCAGGCCTCCCACACCTGCGCGTGGATATCCACCGCCTCCACCGCCGGCATGAAACCCGTGGCCCCGCGCCGCAACTCGGAGAGCATCCAGCGGTCGTGCGCCCCGCCGAACACCCCCCAGCAGTTGGCGCCCGCCCCCTTGACCACCGCGCCGATCTGGTGGGCGCTGGGGTGCATCTCCTCCTTGATATAGCGGATATGCTCCACCTCGCTGAGTAGCTCGGACAGGAGGCCGGCGTCCATGCCAGCCTGGGAGTGCTGGATGAAGACCGGGATGCCCGCCGCTTTGGCCACCACCTCGTAGTACTGGCGGATCTCGGCCCGCGTCCCGCCCGACAGGTAGGGCGGCAGGGCGATCACCGCGTCGGCCCCGGCCCCGGCCGCGTGGCGGGCGTGTTCGGCGGCCACCTGCCACACCGTGCCGGCGGCCCCGGCCACCACCGGGATACGCCCGGCCGCCTGTTTGATCACCACCTCCACCAACTGGCGACGCTCGGTGTCGGTCAAAAACTGGAACTCGCTGCCCAGCACCGGGAAAACCAGGCCCCGGGCGCCGGCCTGCACGCAGAAATCCACCTCGCGCCGCAGGTCGTCCACCTCGATCTCGCCGTTCTCCCGCACCGGGGTCTGCAGCACCGGAAAAACACCCTCGAATCGGTTGCTCATCACTTCACCTTATTTTCGTTGATATAGTCCCAATTGAGCTGGTACCCCATGCCCGGCCCCTGCGGCACCTGCACGTACCCCTCGCTGTCCATCGGGTCGCCGATGGCCTTGAGATAGGGCGGCGGGGTCTCGTAGTCCACGCCGGGGGCCAGCAGGCCGCGCTCGTAGTACTCACACACATCCTCGCTAGTGGCACCCAGCATCTGCAGATTCGCGAAGCCGCTCATGTGGATCTCGCATTTCACCCCGTACGCCTCGCAGATCGAGACCATCTTCTTGACTCCGGTGATACCGCCGCGCAGCACGTCGATGCGGCTCATGTCCGAGGCGCCCCGCCGAATCCAGTCGGCGCGGGTGTAGATGCTGCCGGCGGCGATCTCGGGAGAGAGGATGGGGATGCTCAACTCCTGGCAGAGTTTCTCGTACGCGGCCACCCGGTACTCGGACATGGGGTGTTCGTACCAGTAGAAATTGAGCCGCTCCAGCTCGCGGCCCACCTTCACCGCCTCCTCGTAGGTGCGGTAGGTGCCCCAGGGGTCGAAGCTGAGCACCATCCGCTCGCCCACCCGCGCCCGCACCGCCCGGCACACCTCGATGTCCTGCTCGATGTGCGAGGGTCGGCCCGGATCGGGCTGCTTGGTGACCGGGTCCCAGAAATAGTAGGGATGGATCTTGTAGTGTTTGTAGCCCTGGGCCAAGCAGGCGGCGGCGTGTTCGGCATAGTCTTCGGGGGTGCCCATATTGGGATAGGTGCTGCCGTAGGCCTTGACCCGCTCGCGGCAGCCGCCCAACAGTTTGTGCACCGGCACCCCGAAGGTGCGGCCCTGCAGATCCCACAGCGCCATATCGAGCACACTGAGCAGGTTTTCCTGCACATTGGCCACCCACATCCAGTGCCAGAACTTCTCGCGATCGAAGGGGTCCTGCCCCACAACGCGCCACTTGAGCCCGCCTTCGAGGGCGGCCCGGTCAGCGGGGGAGAGCCCGTCCTGATCCCCGTGGCCGGCTCCGCCCAGGTAATACCCTTCGGCGCCTTCGTCGGTGCTGATCTTGGTGAGGGTCTGGATCACGGTGGTAGGGTCCAGCCATTTCCCGTTGCTGTACGGGATGCGCGGCACCCGGAAGGCGATGACCTGCAAATCGGTGATTTTCACGGTGTCCTCCTAGTGGTTGATCGCGTTGATTTCGCAGTAGCGCCGGGGAGCGACCCAGCACGGCATCCCCTCGCTCCATATCCATTGAGGGTACAATCTCCGCTATTGGCAGGCAGGCGGCAAAGCCTAATCTTGACTTTTTTGTACAGATTGTTATCTTTTACCTCTGCCCACCTGTATCTGCGCCTCTTTTTTTGACTACAATCTTGACTTTTTTATCAAGATTAAGGACAACCAGATGAGCCAATCCACCAGTCCCGAGATCGCCGAACTGGCCACTCGCGAGTACCAGCACGGGTTCGTCACCGATATCGAAGCCGATTCGGCTCCCCCGGGCCTCAACGAAGACATCGTCCGCCTGATCTCGGCCAAGAAAAAGGAGCCGGCCTTCATGCTCGAGTGGCGACTCAAGGCCTACCGCCACTGGCTCAAGATGGAAGACCCCACCCGCCGCAAACCCAGCCAGCGCTGGGCCAAGGTCAACTACCCCGAAATCGACTACCAGAATCTCATCTACTATTCGGCGCCCAAACAGCAGAAGAAGCTGGGCAGCCTCGACGAGGTGGACCCCAAACTGCTGGCCACCTACGAGAAGCTGGGTATCCCGCTCAACGAACAGAAGCTGCTCAGCGGCGTGGCCGTGGACGCGGTCTTCGACAGCGTCTCGGTGGCCACCACCTTCAAGGGCAAACTGGCCGAGATGGGCATCCTCTTCTGTTCCTTCTCCGAGGCAGTGCTCAACCATCCCGAGCTGGTGCAGCAGTACCTCGGCTCAGTGGTGCCCTATACCGATAATTTTTTCGCCACCCTCAACTCGGCGGTGTTCAGCGACGGATCGTTTGTGTACATCCCCAAGGGGGTGCGCTGCCCCATGGAGTTGTCCACCTACTTCCGCATCAACGCCGCCAATACCGGCCAGTTCGAGCGCACCCTGA
>JADZBP010000199.1 GCA_020852055.1 Candidatus Latescibacterota bacterium | reverse complement strand
GTTCATCCACAGCGGTTCGCTCAAAAAGCGGCTGACCTTCGACGCCGCGGCGGCCCTCGGCCTCGATATCTATCTCTTCAATCCCGAATTCAACTGGGCTTCGGCCTATTCCCGCCAGACCCTGATCACCGCCGGGCTTTCGCTGCCCCGCATCCTCGATCTGGCCGGCGATCTACACGCCCGCACCGGCCTCGACGGGGTGGTGACCTTCTGGGAAGAGGATGTGCCCACCGCAGCGCTGGTGGCCCACCGCCTCGGCCTGCGCGGCAACAGTCCGGCGGCTGCCCTGCGGTCCCGCAGCAAATTCCGCATGCGCCAGGCCTTTCTCAAGGCCGGTATCCCGGTTCCCCCCTTCGCCCGGGTCTCCAGCCCCGCCACCCTTCTCAAGGCCTGTGAAGAGGTCGGCCTGCCCGCGGTGCTCAAACCAGAGTGGGGCTCGGACAGCGAATGGGTCACCCGGGTGGATTCCACCCAGGAGGCCCTCAAAGTCTTCCGCGAGGTGCGCCGCCGGGTCCGGGTCCAGGACTGTATCTATTCCTATCCCCACGGGCACTTCATCCTCGAGGGATACCTCACGGGCCCCGAGGTCAGCATCGAAGGGGTGGTTCAGCATGGCCGGGTGACCATCTACGCCATCATCGACAAGGCCAAGATGCTGGAACCCTCCTTCATCGAGCGGGGCGAGTGCACCCCTTCGCGCCTGCCCCTGGCCGTGCAGCACGATATCCGCCAGATGGTCGCCAGCGGAGTGCGGGCGCTGGGCCTCGACAATTCGGGCATCCACGCCGAGGTCAAGATCACCCCCGAGGGTCCGCGCATCGTCGAGATCGGCGCCCGGATGGGCGGCGACTGTATCCACGCCTTGGTGAAACGGGTCTACGACATCGACCTGGCCGAGGAGAATATCCGTGTCGCCCTCGGCCTGCCGGTACACCCCGAGATGCCGGCCCACGGCTGCGCCATCTCCCGCACCCTGGTGCCGGACCGGCCCGGGCGGGTGGTGCTGCAATCCACCCGCGCCCTGCGGCGCAGCCGGAACCTGATCGAGGTGGTGCTGACCAAACACCCCGGCGACCAGGTGCAGGTGCCCCCCGAAGGCTACGACAACCTGGCCTGGATCAGTGTGTGGGGACGGAATTACCGGGAGGCCGAACGCCGTCTCGAGACCCGTTCCAGCCGCCTGGAGAACGCCTTCCTCATCCAGCCCGACGAACAATTGCAGGAATACGTCCATGGTGGCTGAGGGCGTCCACCTGCTGCTCATCCACACCGCCGGAGACCCCCGCCCCTACATCAACCGCCTGCGCGACCGGGGTTTCCGCTTTACACTGATCAAGAAACGCCCTTCCTCCACCGACCGGGTCTGCTTCGACCAGGTGGTGGACTGGGATTACCAGGAAGACCTGCAGCGGACCATCGAGATCGCCGCCGGCCTGCACCGCGATCACCCCATCGCCGGGGTGCTGAGCTTTTCCGAGAGCGGGGTGATCGCCGCCAGCCTGGTTGCCCGGCACCTGGGGCTGCCGGGCAATCCGCCGCGCGCCGCCCTGCGGGCCCGCAACAAGTTCCTGATGCGACAGACCCTGCAGCAGGCCGGCCTGCCCACCCCCGCCTTCCACCTGGTACACGACGCCGCCCAGATCCACGCCCTGCTGCGCCAGGCGGGCCGCCCCATGGTGCTCAAGCCCATCAGCGGCTCCTCGAGTTACGGGGTGACGCGGCTGACCCCCGAGCACCCCGAGTCCCAGATCGCCGCCCGCCTCGAGGATGTGCGCAGCTACATCCTCGATTACCGGCAGAACAACCCGCAGTACCCCTTCGAGTTCTGGCTGCCGCCCGCAGGTCTGGGCATCCCCCCCGAGGAGGTCTTCTCCCCCGAGAACGATTTCCTGCTCGAAGGGTTCATCCCCGGCCAGCAGTTCAGCGTCGACGGCCTGGCCTGCGGCGACCAGATCACCTGCCTGGGGGTGATCGAGATCGAGCGGATCAAAGACGCGGTCTATTTCCTGGAGTACGAGGAGTGGATGCCCACCCGCCTGGGCGCCGAGAAGGAAGCGGAGATCCAGGCCGTGGTCACGCGCGCGGTGCGCGCCCTTGGCCTGGATCGGTGCTGTTTTCACTGCGAGGTGAAGCTCAACCCCGAGGGGGTTTTTGTGCTGGAGATCGCGGCCCGGCGCGGGGCCGACAACATCTCCGATTTCCTGCTGCAGGTGATGGGGGTCGATATCTACGAGGAGGGACTGCGTCTGGCCTGTGGTGAGACCCGTTTCCATCCCGACCTGCAGGCCCGCTGCTCTATGAAAATGCGCTACTTCCTGCCCCCGGCCTCCGGCACCCTCGAAGCCATCGAGGGGATCGAGGTGGTCAGCCGCGACCCCCGCGTCAGCGAACTCGAATTCGAGGTCTCGCCCGGCGATGCAGTGCTCACCCCGCCCGAAGGCTACGAGTTCCTGGGGTACCTCAGCGTGCGCGGCGCCACCCCTGCCGAGGCGGAAGCGGCGCTCGAAGAACTGTACCCCCGCGTCCATTTCCACATCGCCCCGGCCCCCGCCCCCGCCCTGGCCCTGCGGTGAGTCTGATCGTCATCCAGCCCAGCGCCGACTACGCGGCGCGGGTCTGCCGCCAGTTCCCCGACGCCCTGCTGCTGGCCACCCCCGAACGGGCCGCCCATCTGGCGGACCACCCCCGGGTGGTGGCCGCCGACCTCAGTGACCCCGCCGCCGCCCTGCAGGCTCTCGAAACCTACCGGGTTCGATACGGCTGCGAATTCCGCGGCCTGACCTGCTTCGTCTGCGACTATCTGCCCCTGGCCGGCGACCTGGCCCCGCAACTGGGCCTGCCCTTCCACCCGGCTGCGGCCATCCGCCTGAGCCGCGACAAGAGCCGCGCTGCCCTGGCGTGGGTGGCGGCCGGCGTCTCCACCCCGGCCACCCGCCTGGTTTGCAGCGAAGCCGAACTACGCGATTTTGGCCGCCGCCAGCCTGGCCCGTGGATCCTCAAACCCACCGACCGCAGCGGCAGCGAATGGGTGCTGCAAATCGACGAGGCCAGCCTGCTCCCCGATGCCCATCGCCGCCTGCACGAGGGCCTGGAAGGCGCCCCGTACCTGGCGCAGCGTTGCGTGAAGGGACGGGAATTCAGCGCCGATGTCCTGGTGGAGAAGGGTGAGGCCCGCCTGCTGCGCCTGACCGAGAAGTACCTGCTGCCGCAGCCGGGCCTGGCCGGGCTGGTGGGGGCGTACTTTCCCGCTCGGGTGCCCCCGGCGCTGAGCGCCCTGCTGCTGGCCACCTTCCGCGCCGGGGCGCTGGCCCTGGGGGTGGAGCACGGGGTGGTCATGGTTGATGCCATCCTCGAGGGCGAGACCCCGTACCTGTTGGAGATGGCCCTGCGCCCGGGCGGCGACTGCCTGCCCGACCTGTGTATACACGCCACCGGGTACGACCCCATCGAGACCGCCTGCAGGGTGGCCCTGGGCCAGACGCCGGCGGCCAGCCAGCTCGACAACCCTGCGCCCCTGGCCGCGCTGCACCTGATGGGTACCCACAACGGGATCATCCGCGCCATCGACTTCGCCGCCCTGGAAGCACACCCGGCGGTGGTGCAGCTCGAGCCCTACCATCTGCCCGGCGACGAGTTGCGCTGCTGGGAAGGCAGTTACGACGACCGCATCCTGGCCGCCTGTGTGGCCCGCTGTGAGGCCCCGGAGCTATTGCCGGTGCTGATCGAGGAGTTGCGCGGCCTCATCACCCTTGAACTCGAAACCGACCCCCGGGCAAGTTGCCGATGAAAACGATCCCTCCCGCCATTCTCGCCGCCGTGCAGGAACTACTGGACCAGGACGACGAACCCCTGTACCGGGGCGAGTTGACCGAGCTGGTCGAGCAGGTGATGCAGCAGCGTTCGCAGTACCTGGAAGCAGCCCACAGATTCGGTACCCCTCAGTATCTCTTTGAGGAACCCCGGCTGCGCGCGCAGATCGACCGTTTCACCGCCGCCTTTGCGCGGGAGGGCCTGGTCGCCCGCACCCACTACGCTTTCAAGGCCAACCCCACCCTGTCGATGGTGCAGGCCATCCAGCGGGCCGGGTTGGCCGCCGATGCCTCCTCGGGTCTGGAACTGGAACTGGCCCTGCGCTGCGGCTTTACCCGCATCGTGCTCAGCGGGCCGGCCAAGACCGACGAGGAACTGGAGCTGGCCCTGGCTCACGCCGACCGGGTGACGGTGCACCTCGACAGCTTTGCCGAACTGTCCCGCCTCGAAGCCCTGGCCGCCCGGCATCAGACCAGCATACGCGCCGGGGTCCGCCTCAACACCCAGGGCCATGGCCTGTGGACCAAGTTCGGCATCCCCTTCACCGCCCTGCCCGAGTTCGCCGCCCAGGCGGCGCAACAGCGCCACGTGCACCTCGAAGGCGTGCAGTTCCACCTCAGCTGGAACCGCCAGGCCGGCGGGTACCTGCGCACCCTTTCCGAGCTGGGCCCGGCCCTGGCCCAGAGCACCCCCCCAGGGGGCTGGCGTTTCGCCGACATCGGCGGGGGCTATTACCCCGAGGACGATGAAGCCGCCTACCCCTGGCTGACCCGCCGCGGCCGCCTGCTCAGCCTGCTGGGCCTGGCCCCGGCCGAAGGCCCGCCGCCCGACTGGGACCTCAGCTACCTGCTCCATCCAGTGCAGCCCATCGAGGCCATGGCCCGCGAGATCATGGACGCCTTTCAGCGCCACCTGCCCGCCGGCCTGGAGATGTGGCTGGAGCCGGGCCGGTACCTGGCCAACCAGGCGGTGCATCTGCTCCTGCGGGTGGCCGACGTGAAGACCCCGGAACTGGCGATCACCGACGGGGGCACCAATCTGCTGGGCTGGGAACGCCTCGAGGGGGAGCACACCCCGCTGATCAATCTTTCGCATCCCTCGCTGTACCAGAAGCCCTGCCGGGTCTACGGCAGCCTCTGCACCCCCCACGACCTGTGGGGCTATGCCTGTTACGGCGAGGCGCTCAACCCCGGCGACATCCTCATGCTGCCGGCACAGGGCGCCTACGTGCAGACCCTGGCGCAGCGTTTCATCAAACCGCTCTGCCAGACCGTGGCCCTCGACCTGCAGGGAGAACTGCGCCAGGTGGCCCCCGCCGAAACCCTGAAGGATCGGTATCCACAGTTGGGCTGAGATGACGATCCCAACGCGAGAAAGGAGGGTTAGGCCATGCCCAAGGAAATCCGCATCCAGTACTGCACCGCCTGAAACTACCTCCCAAAAGCCGCCAGTTTGGCGACATCGCTTCTGGAGGAGTACCGGCAACGCATCGCCGGCCTTACCCTGGTTCCCGGCTCGGGGGGCTGTTTCGAGGTGAGCGTGGACGGCGTGCTGGTCTTCTCCAAGCTCCGCGAAGGCCGCTACCCGGAATACCAGGAGATCGCCGCCCATCTATGAGCCGCCGGCGAAAAAAACTTTGACAAGCTACCCCGACCTTGCTAGATTTAGCGATGTAATCTGCGGCGAGGTTCAGTGGCTTCGCACCTTGGTCAATACGGAGGTAAATATGCCACCGGACTGTTTCAGGCGGTTGGGGTGACAGACACCTTCCAGCCGCCCTCCCTCGACCTACCCGCTAGCTCAGCGTTGATCCACGACCTGCCCGATCGGCGCTGAACGCAGAGTCTGCCGCAAGACTCTTCTATCAGTTCTCTGATAGGAAAACCCTGCTCCTCACGCGAGCAGGGTTTTTTTATTTCCCTTGCTAGGGTGTTTTGTCATCCCTATATTTTGGTTCGCTATCGCGAACTATAAACCATCCTGGATCGCCATGCCTTGTATAGTCGCCGAGAACCTGAGCAAGGCTTATCGCATCTCCCAGCGCCAACCCGGGGTATGGGGGGCGGTGCGCGGTCTGCTGCATCGCCAGTACCGCACCCTGCATGCTCTCGACGGGATCTCTTTTGCCATCGAGCCGGGCGAACTGGTCGGGTACATCGGCCCCAACGGGGCCGGCAAATCCACCACCGTCAAGGTGCTCTCCGGCATCCTGGTGCCAGACGGGGGCCGGTGCGAGGTGCTGGGCCGGGTGCCCTGGCAGGACCGCGTCGCCCACGTCAGCCGCATCGGCGTGGTCTTCGGCCAGCGCACCCAGCTGTGGTGGGATTTGCCGGTGACCGAGTCTTTTGAGTTGCTGCGGGATATCTATCGGGTGCCCGAAACCGACTACCAGCGCCGCCGAGACGAGTTGATCGCCATACTCGAACTGGCGCCCCTGCTCGACATGCCGGTGCGCCAGCTCTCCCTGGGCCAGCGCATGCGCTGCGACCTGGCCGCCTCCCTGATCCACGGGCCCGAACTGCTCTTCCTCGACGAACCTACCATCGGCCTGGACGCCCTCTCCAAACTGGCGGTGCGCGACTTCGTGCGCCGGCTCAATCGGGAGCGCGGCACCACGGTGATCCTCACCACCCACGACATGGACGATATCGAGGCCTTGTGCCGGCGGGTGCTGCTCATCGACGGGGGGCGCATCCTGCTCGACGACACCGTCGAGGGCCTGCGCAGCCGGGTCTCCTCGGAGCGCCGCCTCATCCTCGATTTGGCCGAAGAGGGCATCGCCGTCACCGACCCTCAAGTGCGCCTGCTGCGCCAGGAGGGGCGACGGGTGGAACTGGCCTTCGACCCGGAGGAGGTGCCGGCCGCCGCCCTGATCAGCCGCCTCACTGCCCGCCACCCGGTGCGCGACCTCTTTGTGGAGAATCCGCCCATCGAGGAGATCATCGCCCACCTCTACCGCCGGAACCAGGCGTGAAGCCCTACCTGGCCCTGCTCAGCGCCCAGTTCCGCGGCCTACTCCAATACCGGGCCGCGGCCCTGGCCGGGCTCTTCACCCAGGCCTTCTTCGGGCTGGTGATCGTGATGGTGTACGAGGGCTTCGACCGTTCCACCACCAGGGTCCCGCCCCTGAGCTACGCCCAGGTGGTGACCTATACCTGGCTGGGCCAGGCCATGCTGGGCCTGATCCCCTGGAACGTGGACCCGGAGATCCGCAACCTGATCCGCACCGGCGGGGTGGCCTACGAACTTTTGCGCCCCCTCGACCTGTACAAGTTATGGTTCACCCGCTGCCTGGCGCGGCGCAGCGCCCCCACCCTCCTGCGGGCCCTGCCCATGCTGACCCTGGCCTACCTCTTTCTCGGGCTGCAGCCGCCCCCTACCTGGACCTGCCTCTTCCTGTGGCTGGCCGCCAACCTCGGCGCCCTCTTGCTCTCGGCGGCCTTCACCACCCTGCTCTCCACCTCCCTGATGTGGACCCTCTCGGGAGAGGGCATCAACTACCTGGTGATCTGTCTGGTCATGCTGTGTTCCGGACTGCAGATACCCCTGCCCTTCTTCCCGGACTGGCTGGGCCCCGTGCTCGACTTCCTGCCCTTCCGCGGCCTTTTCGACACCCCTTCGCGTCTGTATCTGGGCCATATCCCCGCCGCCCAGGCCCTGCCGGAGCTGGTGCACCAGCTCCTCTGGGCTGCAGCCCTGGTACTGCTGGGCCGCTGGCTGCTGGCCCGCGGCCTGCGCCGCCTCGAGGTGCAGGGAGGTTGAGGCATGAACGACCCGCGTCTGCTCCTCCGTTACCTGGGGCTGTCGGTGCGCAGCCAGCTCGAGTACCGCGCCTCCTTCCTCATGCTCAGCGCCGGGTACCTGCTCATCACCGTGCTCGAGTTTCTCAGCGTCTGGGTGCTCTTCGCCCGCTTCGGCAACCTCGAAGGCTGGTCCCTGCCCCAAATCGCCCTCTGCTACGGCCTCATCAACATCGCCTTTGCCCTGGGTGAATCCGCAGCGCGCGGCTTCGACGTCTTCAGCGCGATGATCAAAGCCGGCGACTTCGACCGCCTGCTGCTGCGCCCCCGTAGCACCGCCCTGCAGGTGGCGGGCCAGGAGCTGACCCTGCGGCGGGTGGGCCGGCTCCTGCAGGGCACAGCGATCCTCGCTTGGGCGGCGGCCACCCTCGATCTCCACTGGGGCCTTTACCAGTGGCTGCTGCTGGCGGGCACCCTCGCTGGCGGGTCCTGCCTCTTCTACGGGCTCATGGTCCTGCAGGCCACGGTCTGTTTCTGGACCACCGAGCCCCTCGAATTCATGAACGCCTTCACCAACGGGGGGACCTTTGCCTCCCAGTATCCCTTCACGATC
Source organism: Candidatus Latescibacterota bacterium (assembly GCA_020852055.1). Lineage (GTDB taxonomy): Bacteria > Latescibacterota > UBA2968 > UBA8231 > UBA8231 > SICG01. The sequence goes on along the minus strand of JADZBP010000199.1, from coordinate 12,319 downwards.
TACCGGGACTGGTTCCGCCGTTTCTTCACCTTCGCAGTGCCCCTGGCCTGCGTCAGCTATTACCCAGCCCTGGCGCTCCTGGGCCGGCCCGATCCCCTGGGTTCGCCGGTATTCCTGCACTGGCTGGCCCCCCTGGTCGGGGTGCTTTTCCTGGGCGTGTGCCTGCAGCTATGGCGCTGGGGCGTGCGCCACTATCGCTCCACCGGCAGTTGAGCCCCTACCCTGCCGCGGTTATCTTCTGGCCATGCCCATCCTGCGCTTCTGCCTCTGCCTCTACCTGTGCCTCTGCCTGTGGGGGGGCTGCGGCGACCACGCCACCAATCCCGCTCCCATCGACGATACCACCCACCTCGTCGGCGGCGTGGACCTCACCCGCCTCTTTGCCCCACCCACCCCCGGTGAGTTGGCCCAGATCGATGCCGACTGGCAGCACCGCCCCCTGCCCACCGGTGAAGCCACCACCGTGTTGTCCACACCGCTCCTGCTGGGCCGGCGAACTGCCGAGTTGCGCATCCTTTCCTATGCGGTGGGCGGGTCGCGCCAGTACGGGGCCTTAGTGGTGCCCGCCGGGGCCGCACCGGGCAGCCTGCCACTGGTGGTGTACCTGCACGGCGGCGATCAGGGGGTCCATATCGAGGAGTTCCTGCTCATCACCCTGGGATTGGGTGAGGAGCGCGACCAGTACGCCTACGCCCTGCCCTCCTTCCGCAGCGAGGCGATCGGCTACGGCGGGCAGGAATATCTTTCGGAGGGGGAACCCAGCCCCTGGGACGGGGATGTGGACGACGCCCTGGGTCTGGTGGCAGCGGCCCTGGCCACAGAGCCGGCCCTGGACCCGCAACGGCTCGGGGCGGTGGGTATCAGTCGGGGCGGCGGGGTGGCGATGTTGATGGCCCTGCGCGACCCCCGCTTCAAACGGGTGGTGGAATTCTTCGGGCCCACCGATCTGCTGGATGTGTTCGGACAGGAGATCGCGGAGGAAGCCCTGCGCGGGCAGTTGCGGGTGTTGCCCGGCACGGATTACCTGAACCGCACCCTGCTTCAACCCCTGCGGGCTGGCACCCTGGGGCTGGAGGCCGCGCGCCTGGAGTTGATCCGGCGTTCAGCGGTGTACTTCGCCCGGCGCCTACCCCACCTGCAGGTGCACCACGGCACCGCCGACCCGCTGGTGCCGGTGAGCCAGGCCCAGCGCCTGATCGCGGTGATGGATTCGCTGGGGCGGAGTGCCCCGGATTTCGAGGCCTATCTCTACCCCGAGGGCGGGCATCATCCCATCACCCTGCCCGGCAGCCTGGAGCGCACCCAGCGTTTCCTGGCCCCCCTGCGCGAGCCGGCCCCACCCTACCGCATCGCCGCCTACTAAGAAGCTGTTTCACAACCCTCTCTTGGCTTCGCCCGGCTGCAAGCGGCGTGGTCGGCGTTGCCCTCATTCGGCGTATCTCAAGCAATACGCCTGCTTCGGGCGCCTTGCCCACGCCGCTTTCGCTCGGGCTCGGGCCGACAGACCGAGTTATGAAACAGCTTCTAATCGCGGCCCAGCAGCGAAAGCTGGACTGGGTTGGCCTTGGCGCCGATATGGGCGGCGCAGCCCGCAAAGGGATGCCGGCCGCCGATACAATAGGTGCAGAGATTCTTCTCGGGCATGCCGGACCGCTCGTACGCCGCCAACATACCCTCCACGGAGATATAGGCCACCGGCATACCCATCTGCCGGCCGATCTCCTCCTCGGTGCGGCCGCGGGCGATGAACTCCTCGCCGGCGGGCGGGTCCGGTGGCATGTCGACCCCGAAATGACACCCGCGCGGCACCCCGTCCTTGCCGATGATGCCGATGGGCGGGGTATAACTGACCAGATAGGCCTTTTTGACCTTTGCTTCCCGGTAGAGCAGATCGCGGGCCCGCTTGGAGTTGTTGCCCCTGACGATACTGTCGTCGATCATCACCACGGTCTTGCCTTCGAGGACCCGCTCGGCCCCCGGCAAGAGGTGCAGGTTCTCGCCGATGGACTGCTTGCGGTCGGCGGCGGTCGTGCCCTGGAAGGAACGCTCGCCCCGCATCTTGTAGAATACCGGCTCGAAGGGCAGCCGGGCCCGCCGGGCATAGGCGCGGGCGGCCACCTCCGGGCAGCGCGGCAGGAAGGTCACCACGTCGGCGTCGGCAGGCCGGAACTCGCCGGCCAGCACCTCGCCGAGGGACTCGCGGATGCGGCGCACACTCACCGCGTTGAGGATGGAGTCGACGTCGGCGATGTAGTTCCACTCGAAGAAGCAATGGGCGAGGCTGGGATCGAAGAGGGTTTCCTTGGTGTAATTGCCCTCGGCGGTGAGGTGGTAGATGGACCCCGGCTCCAGGTCCTCGACATAGTCGCCGCCGTTCTTGCGGTAGGCGATATCCTCGGAGGCCACCCCGTACTTGCCGTCCTTCCAGCTGAGTACCCCCGGCTTGATCCCAGTGCGATCGCGCAGCACCATCACGTCGCGTTTGCGTTTGTCGGCAATGGCCATGGTATAGGCGCCGGGGATACGGCGCAGGAAGTTGTACTCCCCGTGCATGCGGTACACGTGCAGCAGGGCCTCGGTGTCGCAGGTGGTTTTGAGCAGGTCGAGCGGAACCTCCTGGTAGTATTCGCGGTCCACCTGGCCGTTGTGCACCGCCGCCATGTCGCAATCCCAGATCATGATGTGGTTGTCCCGGTGCTCGGCCCGGCCGCCCACCACATGGGGATGGGCGTCTTCGAGGATGCGGTCCTTGCGCCCCCGGGTGGCGTAGCGCACATGGGCCATGTAAGTGTGGTAATTGGGGCTGGGCAGGATCTTGTGCAGGTCGGTGATGTCGAAACGCTCCACCCCGCCGGCCCACTTGATCACGTCGATGCGGTTGTCGCCGACAGCGGCGATGCCGGCTGCCTCCCGCCCGCGGTGCTGCAGGGAGCGGATGAAGCGGTGGGCATCGTGCAGGGTGTGGGCAACGCTGAATCCGCAGTTGTGGCGGACCTGTTCGGACATCTCAGTACCTCTGGGTCAGATGGTGGTTTGGTGGCGGCATCGTTCCTGCTTGCAGATTCAAAGCACACACCCGGGAAAGGTCCGGCCCTGGATGTGGTAGTACCGCGGCGCCTCGCCCTCGCCGGTGTAACGCGAATAGGAGGACATGTAGGAAAGGGCGATGGCCCGGCGCCATTGCGCCGAGTGGTTGGGCGCGGTGTAGTGGGGCAGCAGCGAATGGAAGAAGAGTCCGCTGCCCGCCTTCATCGGCACCAGCAGCATCTCGGCGAAGGAGTAGTGCCCCTCCTCGACGACAAAATCGTCGGGCACGCGCTGGTGGGGCAGCGGCCCGCGCAGATGGCCGCTGGGCAACACCCCCATACACCCGTTCTCGGGCGTGGCGTCGTCGAAGGGAAACCAGCACGAACACAGCGCCATGGGCTGGATGGGCCAGTAAGGCGAGTCCTGGTGCATACCCTTCTGCGAACCGACCTTGGGCGGTTTGAGCAGCAGAGAGTTGCGGAACATCTTCACATCCGGACCCAGGATCTGGGCGATGATGCCCACCATATTCGCGTCGCGGCCCAGGGCGTTGAAGAATTCGTCCCCCTCCACCAGCCCGTCGATCTTGCGGATGCCGTCCCCCCAGGCCTCCACCTGCACCTCGCCGCGCTGCACCCGCGGCTCCACCTGGATCTTGATCTGGCCGGCCGGGCGGCCGCCGTGGGTGTACTCGCGCAGGCGCTGGCCCAGGGCCTCGACCCGCTCGGGGGCGATCAGATTCTCGACGACCACATAGCCGTCGCGGTGGTAGGCGGCCAGTTGCTCCTCGTTCAGCCGGATGGGGGCAGCGCTCATCTTTCTTCTCCTCGGGGGTACCTAGAAAAAAACGCCTGAATGAAATCGCGGCAAATCCCTCATTGGGGCGCCCCGACCTGGAGCGCCTGCCCGGCGCCGCCCGACAGCCGGCCCGTGGGTGTTCCGCCGGGCCGGTAACTGCCCTCCACCACCCCCTCGGGCACGTGCAGCCGGAACTCCACCTCCCAGGCCGCCGGCCAGGCCGGGAAAAGATGCACCCGTCCGGCCTCCTCCTGCACCAGCATGGCCTGCAGGGCCCGCATGCCGTTGCCGCCGTGGCACTGGTCCGGGGTCCAGTCGAAATTGGGGCCCCAGAAGGCCGGAAAACGGCTGCCGGGGTGGTGGTCGGCAAAGCGGCCGGCCAGCATCCGGGCCGCCTCCCCGGTCAGACCCAGCATCGCCGCCTGGGTGTCGTCCTGCCGCCAGCCATTGTTGCCCGGGTACCGCCGCTGCGCCCAGGTGCGCCGCGCCAGCTCCAGCCCCGGCCTGCCCACCCCGAAGAGGCGGTACGGGAAGATGGCGTAGAGTTCGGGGTTCTCGCTGTTGGCCGGCGGGGCCAGCACCTCCCCGGCCGTCAGCAGCACCTCCCCCTCGGGTGAAGGCCCGACCGGCAGCGGGGGCAGGCTGGCGCGCAACTGCCGCCATTTCTCTTGTTGTGCCGCGCTGATCTGCGGCAACATCAGCAATGCCTCGAGCACCCACTGCAGCCCGGCGATATCGGGCGCCGGATTCACCACCTGCTGGTCGGTCTCCAGCGACTGGGCCGGATCGAGGCGCAGGCGGCCCTGCGCGTCGCGGCCGTAGTGGGCCGGATAAAAGCCCACCAGCTCCTCGGCCAGGGGCAACAGGGTCTGCGCCGCGAAACGGGCATCCCCCGTGTACCGGACATAATCCAGCATCAGGGCCACCAGCTCCAGGTTGTTCTGCCAGTAGCGGCCGATGTAGGTGTTGTCGACCTGGGAAGGGTGTTTGCCCTCGCGCTGCCAGCCGTAGTTATCGGTGGCGTAGGCACCCCAGAAGTACATGGTCTCCGGGAAGAATGCCCCCTCGTGGCCGAAGTACCGCTGGGTGCAGGCCCGCGCAAAGGGCAGACCGTCGGCGAACATGCGGAAGAGCGGGTGCAGCATTTCGAAGTCGCCGCTGCCCAGCAGGGGCCAGTACGCCAGGCGGGTGTTCTGGAACCAGTACGGTCCGCCCCAGCGGCGGTAGTCGGCGTCGTAGGGTTCGTCGGGCTCGCGGGAGTCGACGGTGAAGATCGAGCCGTTGAATTTGATTGGGTACGCCCCCCGTCCCCCGCAGGCGGTGACGAAGCGCTGCAGCGCATAGCCGCGCGACACGGTCTCGGCCTCGGGTGTGCCGCTGACGTGGATATGGCTGCGGCTCCAGAACCCGGCCCACCAGCGCCGGTGGGCCACCTGCGCTTCCTCGGCAGGAGGCCCGGCCGCCGCCTGCCCCACCAGCGCCGCCAGCCACGCCGCCGGCTCCAGGTACTGGCCCGTGTGGGTATGGATCTCGATGAGCTGCCGGCGCCGGGGCGCTTCCGAACGCAGCGCCTGCGGCCCGGTGCGGACCAAACCCTCACCCGCGATCAGGCCGCCGAAGGTGCGGTGCAGCAGCGGGTCCTGCGCCCGGGCAGCCCACTCCCCCATGCCCTGAATCGCCATGATCTGCGGCCATACCGAGCGCCGGTTGTGGTGACACCAGGCCAGCCTTCCCGGCCCCGCTTCCAACAGGTCGTCCGGGTCGGCGATCACCGGGAAAGGTGCATCGCACAACCCGTAGGCGCTGAGCCGCTCGCGGCCCTCGAGGGCACGGGCGGTCTGGCGCCACAACTCCAGCTCGACCTGCACCGCCACCGGGAAAGGGGCCTCCACCTCGACGCGGGCCACCGGGCGGTGGGCGTCCACCCACAGGCACAGCCGCACCTCGCCGGCCTGGAGCCGGATCTCCCCCTGTTTCAGGTCGAGCACCTGGGCAAAGGGCCGGGCCGCTCCCAGCGGACTTTCGCCCACCTTCACCCGCACCCGCCCCAGCTTCAACAGGCGGGCGTTTTCACACCAGGCGTCGGTGCGGCTCAGGTAGAAGAGCAGATCCCCGCCCTCCTCGGCCCACACGTTGAGGCCCAACTCCCCGTTGCCCAGCGGCATCGAACCCGCGCTGTCGCGGCTGGGGCGGTCCCACACCAGTTGGTAGGTATCCATCGCTGCTCCGCACCAAATAAAAAAGCGCCTGCAGCCGCAGGCGCTCGTGGATTCAGGTGCCCATCGCCGCAGCGCTCATTGTTCCAGCGCCCCCACCAGGGCATCGACGTCGAAGACAAAACCAAAGGCCAGGGCCACCCGCCACAAGCCCAACTCCTTGCAGAGCTGGTCGCGGGCGGTCTCCTTGTTCTCCACCGCGGTGACGGCCTGGCGTATCGCCGAGCACATCAGGCCGCGCTTGCTCATGTCGGCCATACCGCCGGGCGAGAGCAACAGGCACCAGTTGATGGCAAAGCCGGCATAGATCAGGTGGTTGATGCCCTTCTCCTTGCACAGGGCGAAGAGCTGATGCCCGTCCTCGGCCACCCCTTCGTGGTCGAGGGGCCTGGCCTCGGGCAGGAAATCCAGCGCCTTGAAGCCGCGCTGCACGTCATCCCGGTTATGCGCCCCCACAAACACGTGCTGGCTGCGAAAGGCGTGGAGCTGATCGAGCACCGGATCGCGTTCCACCTGCGGCAGCGGACCTGGCGAGGGGCCGGCCAGGGCCACCGCTCGTTGGTACCCAGGGCATTGGTGGTAATAGTCGCCGCCACCCACCACATGGAAAAGCGGCAGCGGCGAAGGGCGCACCGCCGCCAGCAGGCCCGGAAAAACCCTGCGGCTGATCTCCACCGACCGGGGGATATACTCGACAGCCCGGTGCCAGCCGGGAAACTGCTCGCGGGTGCCGGTGTCCCAGGCGTGCATCACCACCACCGCGGTGTGTTCGGCCGCAAGCTCGATCTGCCCCTCCTGCCAGCCCCCGTACCCTTCGGCGGGGATCTCGCGGGCGAAGTCGGCATCGAACTGCTGGTAATATTGGGCCTTGACCTTGAAGGTTTTCACGCTGATTTCTCTCAGATGGCGGCGTCGCCGGTCTCACCCGTGCGAATCCGCACCACTTCCTCGACCGGCAGCACAAAGATCTTGCCGTCGCCGATGCTGCCACTTTTGGCCGCCTCGCGCACCGCCCCGATGGCGCGTTCGAGCAGGGCCTCGCCGACCACGACCTCGATCTTGATCTTGGGGGTGAAGTCGATCTGGTACTCGGCGCCGCGGTAGACCTCCTTGTGGCCCTTCTGCCGGCCGAAACCCTTCACCTCGCTGACGGTCATACCGACGACCCCCAGTTTCCCCAGCGCCTCCTTGACCTTGTCGAGGGCGCTGGGCCGGACTATACATTTGAGGAGTTTCATTCCACTCTCCTTCTTCGCCCCCCTCTGCCGGGGTGCCCTACTAATATACCCGCCCTGCCCGGGCAGGCAAAACCGGACGGCTCAGGCCGGCACCCGGCAGCGGTAGGCGGCCACGGCGTTTTTCCAGAGGAAACGCTCCAGGACCTGGGGGCCCTTGGCCGCGAAATAGGCGGTGGCGACCGCCTGCACCTGCGGGTACTGGGCCGCCCGTTCGCAGACCGGCCAGTTGCTGCCGTACACCAGCCGCTCCGGCCCGAAGGCCGCCCACAACACGTCGAGCACCGGGGTGTAATACGCCAGCGCGGCCGGGGCCGGCTGCACCAGGCTCAATTCGGCCATGCCCGAGACCTTGCAATACACCGCCGGCGAGCACGCCAGGGCCTGCATCGCCTCGACCCAGCGCGGGTCTGGTTCCTTCCCGTCGATGGGCACGCTGCCCACGTGGTTGATGACGATGCGCAACTGGGGCAGGCGCGCCGCCAACCGCTGCACCTCGCCCAGGTGCTCGAAACCCATCAGCACGTCGAGCTCGAGCCCTTTGGCGGCCAACCGCTCCATATCGGCGAGGAAGGCGCCCTGATCCATGCCGGGCTGAAAACCCACCCGGATGCCGCAGAAGAGGGGGTTGGCGGCGAAGCGCTCCAACTGGCCGGCAAAAGCCGGGTTCCCCGGTTCGAGGTGCCCCACCAGGCCGAGGATAAAGGGGTCGGCGGCGGCCAGATCCAGCACCCACTGGTTGTCCTCCAGCCAGCCGCTGGCCTCCACCACCACCGTGCCGCTCACCCCCTCGGGGCGGGCCAGAGCCCGGTAGTGCTCGGGAAGGACCCGCCGGTACAGCCAGGCCTCGCTGGGGGGGGGCCAGGGCACACCCTGGGGCCGTTCGGGATCGTAGAAATGGGTGTGGGTGTCGATGATCATCGTCGGCTCCTTCAGCGCGCCAGCGCGGCGGTGGTGGCGTTTTTTTGCCGGCGGCCGCGCACCATCCAGCCCAGCCGCCCCAGGGCGTGGCCATCCAACTGCAGATTGGCCGGGTCGCGGTACCCCAGGCGCACCGCCCGGCGCCAGTGCGGCGTGTGGTTGAGGTCGGACCCGTGGATGGTCCACAGGTTGAACAACACCACATCCCCGGCCCGGGCGGGCACCGGCGCCGTGTCCGCCAGCCGGTACTGATCGGTGGGCAGGTGCGGCGCTCCGCCCTCGCGGATATGGGCGAGCGGACCCAGGCGGTGGCTGCCGGGCACGAAGCGCAGGCAGCCGGCCTCTTCGGGCGCGTCGTCGAGGTGGAGGATCGCGTCGGCGTACGCCGGGGTCTGATGGGCAAAGAAGGCGTTGTCCTGATGCAGCGGGAAGGGGCTGCCCACCTGGGGTGGCTTGGCGTGCAAGGTCGTGTGGTGCAGTTCCACGTCCGGTCCCAGCAGGGCGGCCAGGGCGGCTGTCAGACGGGGGTGCGCGGCGGCCTGTTGCCAGCGGGCTGAATGCAGGTGCAGGTCGTTGATGGCCACCAGCACCGCCTGCTGCCGCTGAGCCTCATCCATGTACACCTCGCGCCAGGGCCCCTGCCAGGCGGCGTTGTGGTCGGCCCAGGCGGCGAAGATCCAGTCCAATTCCTCGCGCAACTCCGCCACCTCGGCGGGATTGAACACCGCCGGCACCAGCAGATAGCCGTCGCGGTGGTAGTCCTCGATCTGTGTTGCGCTCAGCATGGGGCGACTCCCGGCGGAAAGTCATAGGAAGGCCGGTGCACGTGCCGCTTGAGACCCAGGTGCAGCCGGGCGGTGGCGCCAGCCCCCAGGTTCACCCGCAGGTACCTTCCCTGCACTTCCAGCCCCTCTCCCCCTTCGATACGGGCGGTGGTGAACTGGTGCTCGCCGAAGGTGCCCGCCTGCAGCAGCACCGGGCGCGGGGCCACCACGTCGGTATTGACCAGGGTGAGGCTCACCTCCTCACCCGTGAACCGGTCCACCAGCGCCGCCACGTAGGCCGGCAATCCGGTGCGGCCGGCCACCGGGTCGAAGTACCGCACCGGCGCATAGAGCAGGCCGCCGTTGTACATGGCTGCCGGCGACCCAGTGCTCATCTGGATCAGGCCTTCGGGCACCACCGGATTGAGCGCGTGGAAGTGATAACACTCGCGGGTCTCCGGGTCGCTGTGGTCGGCCTCCAGCCGGTTCATCTTGTCGCAGATGCCGGCATAGGTGGATTCGAGCATCGTTTCGGGGTACCCGGGGTTGCGCCCCTCGATATAGGAAAACCAGGCGTTGGGATAACAGACGCCGGCTTTGCCCAGATGCCAGTGCGGATTGAGCTTCTCGAAGCCGCGGCGCTCTGGAAAGACCTCGTCGAGGCGGGCCAGGTCCTGGGCGCTGTGGCTCATGGTGTAGAGATGGATGTAGTAGAGCGGATCCGGTTTGCGGTAATCGAACCAGCCCTGATCCCCGTGCCGGGCCGGCACCTTGACCACCCCCTCCTCCTCGCGGCGCAGCGACCACAACAGGTCCAGCTGCGAGCGGCACAGGTCCAGCCAGGAATCGTCCCCGGTGAGCAGCAGGCCGCAGCCACCCGCCACACAGGCGGCCTCGACGATGTTGCGCGCCCCGTGCGGCCAGCGCCAGCCGTAATACCCGCCCCACCACTTGCCACCCATCAGCTCGCCCATCCTGCCCTCCGGGCCGATGTTGTCGGGCACGATGCCCTGGTTCTGGTCGCGCCGTTCCACCCAGGCCTGGATATAGTCCAGGACCCAGTTTTTGTACTTGTCGTCCCCGGTGTAGAGATAGGCATTGGTGACCATGGAGGTGGCCAGGAGGTTGAGGGGTACATCGCCCCTGGTCATGCGCTCGTTGATCAGGCGCAGCACCTCGGCGAAGGTCTCGTCGTTGGTCCAGTCCACCTTGACCGCCGGGTCGGTGCTGGTGATGCCCTTCATGTCCTCGTACGGGGCCAGGTATTCGGCGAGGATGGGACGGTGGTAATCCCAGTCCTGCTGGGTGGTGACGAAACGCGGGCCGCGGCTGCCGTTGAGCGGCGAACGCAACATGCGCCGCACCTCGTCCCAGTTGGGCGCCTGGGGGTCCTCGCCGATGTACATGCCGGCGTAGCGCAGGGCGCGGGCCCGGTCCACATGGTGCTGGGGATTGGCCAGGGCCAGATAGTAGATGTAGGTGTAGCTCTCGCTGCTGTGGAACCAGTCGAAACCGGTGACGAACTCGCGGTCCACCGTACCAAAATCCTCGAACTGCCAGGGGATGGCGTTCCACTCCTTGCGCGCCAGTTCGTGTACGTGTTCCCCCCCGCCCAGGAGGTAGAATAGCGGAAAAGAGAGGAAACTCTCGTACCCGTTGTCGGTGCCGTCCATACTGGTCCATTTGGTGCGCCAGACCAGGGTGCCGTCCGGACGGGTGGCGCGCCGGGCAAACTCCACCGCGGCCCGGTCCATCAGGTCGATGAGGTGGCGCTGGCCCACAGCCCACCCCGGCGGGGGCCGGCGGCCACTGGCTTCGATGGTCTTGATCGCCTCAGCAGACATCTTCTTCCCCTCTCCGTCTCAGGCCTGTCGCACAGTGTACCGCGCCACTGCTTCCTCGTCCAACTCCACCCCCAAACCCGGTTCCTCCCCCACCCGGGCGTAGCCGTCCTGCACCAGGGGCCGGGCCAGCAGGCTGTGTTCGTGCACGAAATTGCCGCACAGGTCGCTGCCCAGGGTACAGTTGGGCGCCGCGGCCGAGGCCTGCAGGCGGAAGGCGTCGAAGATGCCCAGGTCGACGTTGGAGGCCTGCCAGACCGGGATGCCGGCGCTCTCGGCGATACGCGCCATGTCGAGGAAGCCCCAGTCCGAGGGCGCCACGTTGATGGCGTCCACGGCCTCGGCGTTGATGGCCTTGATCACCTGCCCGGGGTTTTGCAGATGCGGGGCGATGAGGATCTCGGTGGACTCCTTGAGGCGGCGGTACTCCTGCCAGTCGGTCTTGGGGAAGGGGTCCTCGAAGATCAGCTGCGAGCCGAAGGACTCCAACTGCCGGGCCAGTTCCAGGCTGTTCTCCAGGGTATGGAAACGCTCGTTGGGATCGCAGACAATGCGCAGGTGCGGGGCCGCCTCGTGCATGGCATGCACCCGGTCCACCACATTGTTGTCCTCCCAGCGGCATTTGATCTTGATGCCGTGGAAACCCTGTTCCGCCGCCCGTTTCGCCGCTGCCGCCGAGGCCTCGGGGTTCAGGCGCGAGGTCCAGTAATCCACCAGTACCTTGTCCTGTAACTTGCCGCCGAAGAGCCGGCACAGGGGCCAACCCAGGGCCTTGGCCATCAGGTCGAGCAGGGCGATCTCGTACCCGCCCCCGCCCAGACGGCGCGGTTCGAACTGCAGCGGGTCCTTGCCGATCAGGTCGGGCGGCTGGTGCTCGTGCTGGCCATAGTACGGGCCGCTCATGCCGATGCCCACCAGGCCTTCGTCGGTGTGGATGCGCAGCACGTCCTGGTTGCGCTCGCTGATGGGGCCCGGATAGGCCGGGGTATAGATCTCCATCTCCGGGGGTGAGAGGATGCCGGGGATGAAGGGCACGCAGACAACCGTGCGTTCGAGGCGGGTGATCTTCATGGGTTTCTCCTAGTCGAGTTTGCCGGCTGATCTCAGCGCGGCGCCATAGACTTCGAGCCGGGTCTTCTCTTCGGGGCTGATGGCCAGGCCGCCGGCCAGGGCGGCGGCGAGCTGGCGAAAGATCTCCACCTCGCGCAGGCCCATGATGGTCAGGCCCACCGCCGGGTGATCCAGCACGTAGCGGTAGAACTGCTCGCGGGCGGGCGCCCCCTCCCCGCCGAAGAGTTTGGTGTTGCGGGAGGCATTCATGATCACCACCCCGGTGCGGTGTTTTTGCGCTTCGGGCAGCACGGTCTGTTCCGGTTCCTTCATGGCGCAGTTGTACCAGCACAGGACGGTATCAAAGAGGCCGGTGGCGACTGCCTTCCCCACCTCGGTCCAATTGTGGCCGGTAACGCCGATGAAGCGGATTAGCCCTTCGTCGCGGGCCTTGAGGGCGGCCTCAT
>JADZBP010000198.1 GCA_020852055.1 Candidatus Latescibacterota bacterium | reverse complement strand
TGGCGGTCGTCGTAGATGCCGCCGCCCAGCACCCACATCCACTTGCCGAAAACCAGGCAGGCGTGCATGGCCCGCGCCCCCCAGGGCGCATGGCAGACCAACTGCCAGTCCACCCCGTTGGCTGAACTCCACACCTCGTCGCTGTGGCTGAAGTCGCGGCCGTCGAAACCACCCATCACCCACATCTTGTTGTCGAAAACCACCGCCCCGGCGGCCCCGCGGGTGCTCCAGGGGGCCGGGCCCATCGAGGTCCAGTCGGCCCCGTTGGTCGAACACCACACATCGTTGTACGCGGGGAAGCGGTTGGTCGCTTCGTCCTTGGGCGCAAAGCCGCCCATCAGCCACATGCGCCCCTCGTGGACCAGGGCGCAGGGCAGGTTGCGGCCGCCCCAGGGTGCTGCCGGGGTGACCAGTTCCCAGTTGATGCCATCGGCGGAGGACCACACATCGTTGATGCGGGTGGGGGTGTACCCCCCGAAGATCCACATCTTTCCGTCGTGGACCACCTCGCCCATCGAATCGCGCCGGCACCAGGGCGCCTCTGCCTGCACTTGCTGCCAGCAGATCATCTGCCTTCTCCTTTCCCCGGCGCTTCGCCGAGATCAGGCACCTCGATCAGCACCCCGCCCTGCAGCGCCGACTGGTGCGCCACCAGGCCGGGCAGAAGATACCGGGCCGCATCCCAGACGTTGTTGGGCGGCATTTCTCCCAGGGCACAGGCCCGCACGAAGTCGTCGACCAGGAACTGGTGCGCCCCGTTGTGCCCATTGGGCAGGCCGATGAACTCGGCGGGCAGGCGTTGCACCGGGTGGACCCTGGACACCGACTGATGGGTGCCGTCGCTGCCGGTGAGGGCGGCCATCTGGCCCTCAGTGGCCGGCTGGGCGGTGCAGGTCAGCTCCTCGCGCAGGTCCATGCAGGTGGCCCGGTCCTTGGTCACCCAGGTCTGCGAGTTCACCTGCTCCTCGTACGAAGCTTCGGTGCCGTACATGCGCATACCCACCGTGCCTGGATGGCCGATGCGGCGGAACTCACTGATCCGCGCCACGCTGCCGTCCGACATCTTGCACAACATCGTTTCGTTGCTGAAGGGGTTCTTCCAGACGTTATCAGGCCGGGCGTAGAGATTGTCCGGGTGGCGGTCCACAAAGCCCATGCCGCTGACATGGGTAACGTGCGCCCCGGTCACCGAGACCACCATGCTGGTCGAATGGGTGGGATAAAAGAAGGGCGGCATGCCGAAGTATTTTTCCCATTCGGCCCCGTGCCGCCACTGGGCCACCGCGTACATACCGTGTACGTAGTCGTGGTAGTACTCGGCCTCGGCGTACACCACGTGGCCAAAGTCCCCCTGCCGGAAGCGCTCCCGGCAGTACAAGGTACAGGGGTAGTAATAGCTGGTCTCCCCCAGCATGTAGGTGCGCCCGCTCTGCTCGACGGCATGGACCAGGGCGCTCATCTCCTCGATGGAGATGGCCGAGGGCACCGCCGAGTACACGTGTTTGCCGCTGCGCAGGGCCTGCACCGCCTGGGGGCCGTGTAAATGGTGCTGGGTGATGATGGCGATAGCGTCGACCGAGGACTGGCAGAGCTGATCGAGGGAGGGACAGGTATCGGCGATGCCGAACTTCTCCGCCTTGGTCCTGAGTTTTTCCGCGTCCAGGTCGCAGAGCACCACCCGGTCCACCAGGGGGTGGGCCTTGAACAGGGGGATGAAACACTCGGCGAAGGCCCCGGCCCCGCAGATGCCCAACTCGATGCCCATGGTCTTCCCCTAACCGGCGGCGATGGCGGCCCACTGCTGGCGGCCGAGTTTCACGATCTGGCCGTCGGGCCATTTCTCGAGGTGCCGGTACGAGGGATGCCCGGCCTTGTCATCGCAGGGATTGTGCCGGGTATTGTAGCAGCAGATCAGGCTCCAGCGCGGGTCCTCGCTCTCGTTGGGGTCGGAGCGATGGAGAAGATTGGCGTGGAAGAAGAGCGCGTCGCCCGGCTCCATCTCGCAGTAGACCAGGTCCAGGTGTTGGGCGGCCAGGGCCACCCGCTCGGGGTTGGCCCCCACCTGGGTGCCGAACTTGCCGTGCTCGATGCGGCCCAACTGGTGCGAACCCTTCAGCACCTGCAGACAGCCGTTGCCCTTGTGGGCGCGGTCTACGGCGATATAACAACTGGCCATGTCGGGATAGAGGCAGTTGTTGTGGTACCAGTACCCATAGTCCTGGTGCCATTCCCAGGCCCCGCCCACCCGCGGTTCCTTGACCATCATCTTGTAGTGGTAGAGGTAGACCTCGTCGCCCAGCAGTTTCTCCATGGTATCGACCATGCGGCGGCCGTGGCAGAAGCCGTTGTAGATGTCCTGGCGCTCGGTGTCGGAGGTCAGCCAGATCTTGCTCTCGCGGCCTTCGGCGTCGATGGCGGCGCGGATGATCTGGGCCTTCTCCTGGTCGGCCTTGCCGATCTTGAGCAGCAGGTCCATCTCCTCGGCGTCGTAGAGTTTCCTAACCAGGAGGAAGCCATCCTGGGCAAACTGGGCTGTTAGGTCCTTGGTGACTTTAAAGGCGCTCATCTCCTGTTCTCCTCTCAGGCGCTTGTGCGGGCTTTACGCCCGCATACGGGCCAGGCACTCTTCGTACGCGGCGAAGCGTTCCTGCTCCCGCTCCTCCGCGTCCACGTACTTGAGCCACAGGGCGCTGCCCGGCTTCTTGCCGCTGAACTGCCGGTGGCTCTGGATATGGGAGGGGTCCGGCCCGTGCCAGACCACCTCGCCGTCCTGCATGTAGATGAACTCCCCCCGGTACTGGTCGATCATGGCGCGCTGGCGGTCGCGGTAGAACAACCCCTGTTCGCAGGCGGTCTGCCGGCAAGTGGCCATCACCGCGGGCGGGTCGTACTCCACCGAGTCGAAATCGGCCAGCGGGCCTTTGACCTCGCTCTCGAAGTCGATCTCGTTCAGGTCCACGGTGCCAAAGCCGCCCTGGGCGGCCAGCAGCAGGTGGTTGCGGTCACGGCGGAAGGGCGGGGTGGGCCAGTCCGAAGCCGGGTCGTGGCCCATCAGGTGGGCGGCGCAGGCGTCGGTGGCGGTGATCTGGTCGCCGGCGATCAGCGCGTCGCCGATGCGGCCCTCGCCCCCCCACTCACACCCGTACTGCCCCACCAGGGCGTCGATGATGTTGAGGCAGGGGTTGGTGATCATCGCCAGGTCCGGCAACACGTAGGAGAGGCGGATGGCGTGGTGGTAGTAGGTGCGCACCCGGCCCAGAGGCGGTACGGCCGGGGTGAGGCCGAAGAGGTTCTTCATACACAGGGTGACCCCCATGAAGTGGTGGTTCTTCATCTTGGCGATGGAGACCACCTCGTCGGCGTCGGCAAAACAGGCACTGAGGGTGTAGCGGCCGAACATCCGCCCGCCGCCGGGCACCTCGTAGGTGGCAAAGGGCGGGCGGTTCGAGTCGACGAACTCCACCCCGAACTGCTCCAGGAGCGGCAGGTAGTTGAACTGCTCGGTGATCCGGCCTTCGGGGTCATACCCAAAGGTGTCGGTGGCCACCAGCCGGGCCGTGGTGCGCTCGCGCAGGAGGCGCAGCACCGCCACACAGACCGCATCGTCCACCAGTTCGCGGCGGCGGCCGGCGAAGTAGGCCACCTGCCCCCCGTGGAACATCATATTGAATTTGAGGGCGATCTTGCGGGCTTTTTCCAGCCGGGCCCACGAGCGCTCCAGCGGGTCGGTGATCCGCCGCAGGGCCTGGTACACCTCTTCGCTGCTGACGCGGTGGTCGCAGTGGGCCGCGCGGACCCGGTACGCCTTCTCCATCTCTGGCCCCTTTTTCAGAATTTGCCGCTGCGGAAGTTATAGCGCGCCTCGCCGGTGAGCAACTGCCGCTGTTCCGGGGTGGCTCCGGCCACCACTTCGGCGGGTGGATCGTAACGCGACCAGGCCTGCATGAAGGAGGCCGTGTACCCGTAGACCAGGGACAGGCGCGGGGGCGAGCCGCGGTACATCCGGGGCAACGAGTGGATGAGTGCCTCGCTGAAGAAGAGTACATCGCCCGGGCTGGCCTGCAACTGGCGGGCCAGGGAGGGGTCGAGCAGGGGGCGGAGCTGGCTGGTGGGCAGCTCCTGCAGGTGACTGCCGGGCACCACCCAGGTTCCCTCACCCGGCCCGTTGGCGGTCAGGTAGATCAGCGCCTTGGCGAAGAGGGTGTGCAGCTTGCCCGGCGCCCTATAGATGCCCACTCCCGGATCGATGCCCCGGTGCCAGCGCTCGTCGCGCAGGTCGAGGGACTGGCCCGGCTCCGCCGGGTGATCTGGATCTGGATAATTGATGAGGAACTGGTGCTCCTCGAGGCGGACCTGCCCGCCGATGAGGTCCTCCATACGCGGCAGCAGTTGCGGATGGAGGGCGGTTTCGAGCAGGTGGGGATGGTACCAGGCGCAGCGCGAGAGCACCGTCAGCGCCAGGGTCTTGGGGTACCCCTCGTGTTTGTAGGCGCAGGCCTCGTCGGCATCCATCTGCGCCGCCAGTTCGGCGAAGCGCCGGCACTCGGCAGCGGCAAATACCCCCGGCACCTGCACGTAGCCGTTGACCTCGTAGAAGTACCGCTGGGCAGGTGTGAAGGGCGGGGCCGGGTCCATGCGCCCTCCGCTCAGGCGAGCCGTTCGGCGTCGTCTTCGGGGGCGTAGCCCAGCAGTTGCCGGGCGTTCTGGGTATCCCAGTACGCCCGCTTATTGCCGGAGATGCCGTAGAAGATCCCGAACTTCACCGCCTCGGCCTCGATGCCGCGCCACACCAACTGGGCGCAGTCGCGGGGGCTGAGCCAAGTGGAGAGCACGCGGTCCCCCTTGCGGTTCCTCACCGCCTCCTCGGGCAGGAAGGAGCCGATGCGCAGGCAGATGACCGCCAGACCGTGCTGGTCGACGAAGAAGCGCCCCAGGTCCTCGCCAAAGGCCTTGCTCACCCCGTAGAGGCTGTCCGGCCGCTCCTGCATCTCGGGGGTGGTGTAGATGCCCTCGAACTCGTAAAACCCGGTGACGTGGTTGGTGCTGGCGAAGATCACCCGCTTCACCGCCTGCCGCCGCGCCGCCTCGAAAAGGTTGTAGGTCCCCTTGATGTTGTCCTCCAGCAGGACCTCCCACAGGGCGCTGTTGCCCGGATTGCCGGCCAGGTGGACCACCGCATCCATGCCGGCACAGGCCGCCTCCAGCCCCGCCAGATCCCCCAGATCGCAGACCAGGGCCTCGCCCTCGGGTTCCGGCACCGGCCGGCGGTCGAGCAGGCGCAGGGTGTAACGCCCCTTGAGCCGGGCGCGCAACTCGTTGCCGATGCGGCCGGCCGCCCCGGTGATCAACACCTTCTTGGCTGCCATGTCCTCCCTTTCAGCGGTTCTCGATTTTCTTGACCTGGTCGGGGGTCTTGCTCTCGTCGACCACCACCGCGGCCATGGTCTTCCATCCCAGATATTTACAGACCTCGAACTGCAGGTGGCCGGCGACGATGTGGTACCGGCCCGCCTCCGCGTCGTGCGCCACCACGATGGGCTGCTTCATCCACTGGGGCGACATACTCTTGGCCGCTGCCTCGATCTCCTCCATGTCCTCGGGCTGCAGCAGGGACTTGATGCGGTCCATCTCGATCTCGCGCACCTCCTGCGGCCCCGGCGCCACCGAGGGCTCGGGTTCCTTGCGCTCGGCCGAGCCGCGCCGGTAGGAGTAGACAAAGGGGATGGCCAGGTCCACCGCCGGCAGGGTCTGCACCCCCTCGAAGATCTCCTTGGTGATGCGGTAGGAGATCTCGGCGCGATCCTGCACCCGGGTCTGGTAGCGCAGGCGCAGGTACACCCCGTAATCGTACATGTCGGAGCGGATATAGGGCTGCACCCCGGTGGACTGGATGATATCGTCGGTGATCTTGTGCGCCGCATTGAGCAGCACCTGCTCGGCCGCTTCCCAGTTGGAGTCGAAGGTGATGCGCACCAGCACCTCGTCGAGCATGTACGGGCTCTCCTGCAGCACGGTGTAGTTGATCACCACCTGACTGAAGAGCATGGCGTTGGGCACCAGGATATAGCGACCCACCGCCTCCTCGCTGCCGATAGTACCGCCCACCTGGTTGAGGTAGGTGTACATGGGAGTGGTGTTGGCCACGTCGCCGGTCAGGCCCAGGTTGGGGAACTGCACCCGGTCGCCGGGGCGAAAGGGCCGCTGCAACGAGATCAGGATCCAGGCGGCGAAACCGCTGACCGGGGCCTGCAGCGACCAGCCCAGCAGCATGCCGCCGAAGAGGGAGAAGAAGGTGGCAAAGGCCCCCAGCTTGCCAAAACCGTACCCTACGGCCAGGCCGATGCTCAGCACCGCCACCAGCCGGTAGATCCGCCCCACCATCGCCCCCTCGACCGGAGGCCTTTTTTTGAAACCCAGATAGAAATGGGAGAAGAGGGTCGCCAGTTCGGCCAGTCCCATCAGGGCCGCCAGTACCCCCAGCAGGGTCGGCACACTCATGCCGGAGGAGAGCACCAATATCTCCGGACTCAGCTGGTCCAGGCCGAAGCAGGCAGCGCTCACCGCCGCCCAGACCACCAGGGTGGTGAAGGTTTGCAGTTGGTAGTTGCTGAATTTCATCAGGCGACCTTGCCGGGAACGATGGCGGGCTGGGATTCCGGCGCGGAAGAGGCCGTGCCGAATTTGAGCGCCGCGCAGGAGGTGCCGAAGCGGGGCTGGGCAAAGGGCAGGTGAGTGGCCCCACGGGCGAGGATGTGCTGGTAGTTGGCCGCCTCTCCCTCGTAAGGATGGCCGTGGTTCCAGGGCACCCAGGAGCGGGCGTTGCAGTAGTGGCTCACGAAGGCCCGCCGCCAGCGCCCGGTGCTGCGGTTGGGGTGGGAGCGGTGCAGGAGGTGGGAGTGGAAGAAGACCACGTCGCCCGGCTCGACCACCACCGGTATGGGGGGCGGATACTTGGCCACCACCCGCGACAGGGTGTTCACTTCGTCGTCGAGGTTGCTGGTCTGCTCGACGATCTGCAGATCGGCAAAGGCTCCCTCGGCGTGGATGAGGCTGCCGCGCCCCGCGTCGGGATAGATGGGCTCGTGGTGGGAACCGGGCACCACCCACAGGCAGCCGTTCTCCTCGTCGGCCCGGTCCAGGGCCAGCCAGGCCCCGATCAGGGTTTCGGGATAGGTGGTGATATAGTAGGCATCCTGGTGCCAACCCTGCCCGCCCATGCCCGGCGCGTTGTAGAAGAGCATGGTCTGCAGACTCAGCACATCGGGACCGATGAGGGTTTCGAGCACGTCGAGGATGCGGGGGTGCAAGAGGAAACGCTCGCTGGGTCCGTCGTGGCGGTGCAGCATGTGCACGCGGGTAAAGCGTTTGATCAGCTCTGCCTCGGTGACACCCGGCGGCGGGGACTCCACCCCGGGCACCGGTACCTTGCCGTGCAGCAGGTCCATCCCGTGCTGGATCAGGGACTCGACCTCCCCGGCCGATACCAGACCAGGCACCACTGCGAAACCCTGGGATTGGTACTGCACGTACTCGGCCACCGACGGCTTGTAGCGGTCGGGTCGCTCTTCAGCCACGGACTTATAGGACATACGCGCTCCTCGAAAAATCGGCATGGGCTCCAGAAATGAAGGGACTAGCCCCCTGCAAGTCAATGATCTCCCGGCAGGCCCGGCGGGAGATGCCTTGAAGGCCTTTATCAAGGCACTTCCCGCCGCACCCGGCAAGGTTTTGTATTCAACCCGCCACAGACCTGTGGCAAAAGGGGGCCATCCGACTTCCTGACCGCCATCGTTCCCTCCCTCTTTTCGCGCTTCCCATCTCCTCGGCCTCCAGCCACTTAACCCATCACCCGCCCCCACACGCCACCACCGGCACAGCCCTTGCTCCCCTGTCTGCCGCACTGGAGGAGCGCCATGTCGACCATCGGAGATCCACCGGCCCTGGGGCCGGCCCACCTGCGATTCACCCGCCGCTTTCTGCTGGCCCTGCTGAGCGGGGCTGCGGTCCTGGCCCTGACTGCCCTCTGGCTGAGCTGGCGTCTGGGCATGGAGGTGAGTGTGGAGGCGCAGGGCCTCATCGAGCCCCAGCAGCGGCGCCTGGTCAAGGCCAGTGTGGGAGGGTTGCTGCGCCAGTTGGTCGTGCGCCAGGGACAGCGGGTGCAGGCCGGCGACCTGCTGGCCACCCTCGAAGATCAGGAATGGCAGGCCGATTTGCTCAAGATCGGCAAAGACCTGGAGATCACCCGCACCCGCCGCCGCGAGGAAGAGCAGCGCCTCGACCAGGAACTGGCACTGGGCCTGGCCGAGGTGGCGCGCGCCCGGTTGGCCGCCGACCGGGCCGAAATGCAACTGGAGCAGGCCCGCACCGAGGAGCAACTAGACCTCGCCTTGGTCCAGGGGCATCGGCCCGCCTTTGAGCGCTGGCCGATTCGCTATGCCCGCGCCGAGGTGGCCCAGCGCCAGCTCGAACTCTCACTGGCCAAACAGCGCCTGGAAGGGCTGGAGATCGGCCGGCGCGAACTGGAGACCCTGGACCGCACCGGCGAGAAGCTGGCCCAGGACCGGGCCCTGCTGCTTCGGCGCCTCGACCAAGCCCAGATCCGGGCCCCGGTGGCCGGCACCGTGCTCACCGCCGGCCTGGAACGCCGGCCCGGCGACTATCTGCAGGCCGGCGAACCCCTGCTCGAACTGGCCCAGGATGGCCGCTGGCAGGCCCTGGTCCTGGTGCGCGAGGAAGACCTGCCCAAGGTGCGGCCCGGCCAGACGGCCCGGCTCTACCTGCGCGCCTTCCCCCACCTGGAGCACCGCCTCTTTGCCGGCCAGGTGTCCAGCATCGCCGCCCTGCCCACCCCGCCGGGGAAGGGCTACGAGGTCCGGGTGCAGCTCGACCCGGAGGAGTACCCCCTGGCCTGCGGCATGAGCGCCCGCGCCCTCATCATGGTGGAGCGGGGACGCATCGCCTCCTTGCTCTGGCGCCGCCTGTTGCAGCAGCTGGGCCGGCGCCCGGGTCCCGGCTTCTATTTCCCGGGCGCCGGAGGCTGAGTCGTGACACCGCTCTGGCAGACCGCCCTGCTTCTGCGCCCCTATTGGGGGTTCGTGGCCCAGTCCCTGCTGGTGGGGGTAATGGTGACCCTGCTCAGCCTGCCCGGCCCGTACCTGACCAAGATCCTCGTCGATCAGGTCCACCCCCACTCCGACTTCGGCTTACTCTACTTCGTGCTGGCCATCGGAGCCGCCCTCTCGACTTTCCTCGGGCTCACCGGCAGCCTGCACGGCTCTTACACCCAGCAGGTGAACACCGCCATGCACTTCGATTTCCAGGGCCGCCTGTACCGCCATCTGCAGGGGCTCGACTTCGCCTTCTACGACCAGCGCGAAACCGGCGAGGTGCTCTCCCGCTTCGGGGACATGCAGGCGGCGGTGGACGGGGCCATCGGCGCCCTCACCTCGGCCCTGCTCAACGGCCTGCAGCTCTTGCTCTTTCCCGCCCTGCTCTTCTGTCTGCACTGGCAACTGGCCCTGCTCAGCATCGCCATCCTGCCCCTCGACGCCCTGCTGGCCTGGCTGACGGGCCGCCCGTACCGCCGCTACGCCCAGCAACTGGCCGAGCAGGGCGCCCAGCTCTCGGCCAGGACCTACGAGTCCCTGGCCGGCATCCGCACCGTGCAGGCCCTGGGGGCCGAAGCCCACTTCGCCGCCGGCCAGCAGGGCCTCTTCCAGCACCTGGGAAATCTGCAGTTCCGCAGCGCCCGCATGCAGGGCTGGGCCGGCTTTCTGACGGTGTTGCTCAAGACCGCCGGCATCCTGCTCTACGGCTGGTACGGCTGGACCCAGGTTCTACAAGGCGCGCTCTCGCTGGGCACCTACCTGGCCTTCTCGGGATATACCGGATATCTGTATGGCCCCCTCGAGCAGCTCATCGGGCTGTGGCCGCGGCTCCAGGCCACCCTGGTCCATGCGCGCCGTTTCTTTGAGGTCTACGACCGGCAGCCGCAGATCCGCGAGGAGGCCAGCCTGCCACCCTTGAGCCGGGTCCGGGGGGAGATCGGGTTTTGCGGGGTGCGTTTCGGCTATCAGGGCGCTCCCATCCTCGACGGGGTGGACCTCGAGATCCCGGCCGGCACCTGCCTGGCCATTGTCGGCCGCAGCGGTGCCGGCAAGTCCACCCTGGCCCGGCTGGTGCCCCGTTTCTACGACCCCGACCAGGGCCGGGTGACCCTCGACGGCCGCGACCTGCGCCAGTGCCGCCTGGCAGACCTGCGCCGGCAGGTGGGCATCGTCATGCAGGGCAGCAGCGTCTTCCGGGGCAGTGTGCGCGAGAACCTGCAACTGGGCCGCGCCTGCACCCTGGAGCAGGTGGAGAACGCCATGTGTATCGCCGGTCTGCACGAATTTGTGAGTGCCCTTCCCAGAGGTTATGATACGGCCGTGGGCGAAGGTGGGATGGGTCTATCGGAAGGGCAGCGGCAGCGTCTGGCGCTGGCTCGTGTCCTGCTGCAGGACCCGCCGGTGCTCATTCTGGACGAGGCCACCGCCGCCCTGGACGCCGAGACCGAGCGCCAGGTATTGGCCGCATTGATGGCCGCCCGATCCGGCCGCACCACCCTCATCATCGCCCACTCCCTGGCCGCCATCCGCTGCGCCGACGAGATCGCCGTGCTGGATGGCGGCCGCATCGCCGAGCAGGGGCCCCACGAGCTGCTGGTGCTGCAGGGCGGTCTCTATGCCTCCCTCTACACCCAGCTTTCAGGTGCCGAGGCCCCCTCGCGCCTCATCGCAGCCCAAGGAGATGTGTGATGAACGACCTCACGGAAACCACTGCCAGTTCCCCACCCCCTGTTGAAAGGATCTTTCCACCGTGGTCGGTGGGGAGGATCGTGTTCTGGATTGCAGCGGGGGTGGTCATGTCGGTTGTGATTGGAGTACTTATCGGCCTTTCAGTCGCAACGCTGAGTATCTATATCACGGGGGGAGTCGATTCGGATTTGGGCCAGGTGGCGGGGTTCATTGCAGCGCTCCTTCAGGGCCCCGTGGTATTTGTACTGA
>JADZBP010000197.1 GCA_020852055.1 Candidatus Latescibacterota bacterium | reverse complement strand
CCGCCTTCGTCGGCATCGTCGCCACCGGCATCCTGATCGTCGGGTATTTGTTCAACGCCATTCTGTAGCGTGCAACGGAATCCTTTTCCAGGGAGGAAGACCCCATGAAGATCCAGATCCTGGGCACGGGTTGCCCCAAATGCAACCAGCTGGCCGAGGTAGCCGAAACCGCAGCGCAGGAATTATCTCTCGACTACGAGTTGGTGAAGGTCACGGACATCAAGGAGATCGTGACCTTCGGGGTGGTGGCGACCCCGGCCCTGGCCGTGGATGGCCAGGTCAAGGTGGCCGGCAAGGTGCCTTTGGTGGCCGAGGTAAAGGGAATGCTGCAATAAAAAGAAGGAATGGGTTCGTGGGCTCGAATGAGAGGAGGCAGAGATGAAGGCCATGACCGGAGTGCTCCTGCTGCTCCTGATGGTGGGGGCAGCGGCTCCTGCAACGCTCGAAGAGAAGGCGCGTGAGTTGGAGCGGCAGTTGATCGCCCCCTGCTGCTGGCGCCAGCCCGTGGCC
The DNA here is from genome assembly GCA_020852055.1 of Candidatus Latescibacterota bacterium. GTDB lineage: Bacteria > Latescibacterota > UBA2968 > UBA8231 > UBA8231 > SICG01. Next base: position 2,405 of record JADZBP010000197.1, on the reverse strand, counting down.
GACCACCTCTCGGCAGAATCGGATCGACTGCGGGGGGAGATCCGCGCCCTGCTGGGGGAGGGCAAAACTCAGGAGGAGATCCTCGACTTCTACGTGGCCCAGTACGGCCAGGCTATCCTCGCCAAACCGTCCTACCAGGGCTTCAACCTGCTGGCCTATATCCTGCCGGGTGTTTTCCTGCTGGCCCTCGGCGGCGGGCTGGGATGGATCGTGGTCAAAGGCCGGCAACGACCAGCCGCAGCACTGCTGCCCCAAGAGCCCCTTCCCAGCGCTTATGCAGCCCAGTTGTCCCAAGAGTTGAAAGAGATGGAGGAATGAGCCGTCTAGTGAATACCCCCAACCTCAGAATATCGACGGCAGTTTTCTGGCTGCTCCTGACTCGCGGCACGGGTGCCATGGGCGAGGAACTCACACTAAAAGAGTGCCTTGAGAAGGCAATCTCCCAAAACCCCCTGGTTGCCGAATCCGCACTGGGAGTGGCGGCGAGTGAGGAGGGGATCAAAGGGGCCTGGGGCAGGCATTACCCCCGACTCTCCCTCGACGCGAATTACAGCCGCCGCGAGGACCCGGTGCCCTTCATCCCGGCTCAGTCCACCACTACCCCCGCCCACTTCAGCGACAGCTACGGCTCGTGGTCGGCCCTCCTCGTCTTTCCGCTCTACCAAGGGGGTCAGGTTGCCGCCAACGTCGAACTGGCGCGGGTGCGCCGGGATCTTCAAAGACTCTTCCTGGCCCAAACCAGGAATGACCTGATCGCCAACACCGTCAACACCTACCACAAACTCCTGCAGTTGCAGCAGTTCCGCGAAGCCTCCCGCGCCTCGACAGCGGCCCTGGCAGAACAGGTGAAGAACGCCCTGCTGCTCTTCGAGGTGGAACGGATCGCCAAGGTAGATCTGCTCAAGGTGAAGGTGCAACTCGCCAACGAAGAGCAGCGGCTTCTCGCCCTCGACGAGGCGATTGCCACCACCGGCGCCCTGCTGCGCTACCTGATGGGGGAAGCGCCGACTGCGGCTGCTGGCGAGCCCCGTCTGGCTGATCACCTGGGTATGCCAGAGGCGCCGGCCGTTTCGGCTGAAACTGGCGAGCGGACCAGGGAGGCCCGGCCCGAGTACCAGACCGCCAAGCAGGGGGTCAGAGAAGCGCATATCTCCCGCAGAAACGCCGTTGGCACGCTCCTGCCGAGTGTGAATGCCTTGGCCAGTTACACGGATCAATTCGGCCTGCAGCCCTGGTACGAGGAGCCGAACTGGGCTCTTGGACTCCAGGTAAGCCTCCCGCTGTTCGACCGCTCGCTTTACGCTGACTTATCCAGGGAGGGCATTCAGCAACAGCGGGCACAGGAGCGACTCCGCGCCGTCACCAACCAGCTCGCGCTCGAATTCGACACGGCGCTGGCCTCCATGCGGGAGAGTTCCCGGCGGGTGGAAACGGCGCAGCAGGTCATCGAGCAGGCGCGCGAATCCTTCCGCATCGAGCAGGAAAAGTATGGCAGTGGTGCCGGCGCCATGAGTGACCTGCTCCTGGCCCAGGCGGCCGAGTCCATGGCAGATGCCAACCTGAGCCAGGCCCTGTTCGACTACAACGCGGCCCTGGTCGCCTACCACAAGGCTACGGGTACCCTGGAGGACTATCTGAAATGAAAAGGAAGATTCTCGGTGCCATAGCCATCGTGCTTGTCGTTGGGGCGGGCGTGACCATCGCCATAAAGAAACAGCGGGAGATCGCCACCCTGTCACCACCCCGGCAGACCCTTCCCACGGTGCAGGTTGCCCCTGTTGCCCACGGCACCCTGGAGGTGACTTCCCACTACCTGGGGACCATCGAGCCGTACACGCAGGCCGACCTGTCATCCCGGATCTCTGGAAACCTCCTTTCCCTCACCAAGCGAGAGGGCGACGCGGTCCAGGCTGGAGAGATCGTGGCCGTGATTGACGACCAGGAACTCGCCGCCCGTGCCATGGCGGCCAATGCGGAGGTGCTGGCCACCCGGCAACGGCTGGCCGGAGCCCAGAGCGCCTACGAAACCCAGAAGGCGATCTACGCCCGGGACGAGACGCTTTTCGCTCATGGGGCCATCTCCCGCGAGGCGCTGGAGCGCTCGCGGGCCGCCCTCGACGGGGTGAGAGCCACCGTGGGTGCCTACGAGGAAGGCCTCCAGGGGTTGGCCATGAACGCCAAAGCAGCCCAGACGCAGGCGGGATACGCGCGCATCGCCGCGCCCTTTGCGGGGATCGTGACCCGGCGGTGGATGGAACCAGGGGATCTGGCGGTCCCTGGCAAGCCGATCCTGAGCCTGGAGCAGCAATCCCCCTACAAAGTGACGGTCCAGGTTCCCCAGGAGGAACTGGGCGGGGTGCGAGTAGGCAGCACCGCTTATATATCCTACCAGGAACGCACCCTGG
>JADZBP010000196.1 GCA_020852055.1 Candidatus Latescibacterota bacterium | reverse complement strand
GGGTATAGGTGTAGGCGCCACTGGCACCCAGGCTCAGCGCGCCGTGCGCCGGCCCCCTGGCCACCGCGTAACTCAGCGCGTCGTTGTCCACGTCGCCGGCCACCACCTGCCCCGACACTGCCACGTCTTCGTCGGCCTGGATGCTGCCGTTGGCCGCCACCGGTGCGTCGTTCACCGGACTCACCATCACCGACACCGTGCCCACCTCGCTGCCGCCCTGCCCGTCACTCACCGTGTAGGTGAAGCTGTCCGGCCCGTTATAATTCAGCGCGGGGGTGTAGGTGACGCCCCCGTCCACCGCCAGCAGCACCGCCCCGTGTCCGGGCTGGCTCGCCGCCGTGACCGTGAGACCGTCGCCATCCACGTCGCTGTCGTTGGCCAACACCGCCACCGCAACGGCGCTGTCCTCGGCAATCACCAGGGCATCGGCCACCGCCACTGGCAGGTCGTTCACCGAACCCACCACCACGGTCACCGTGCCCACGTCGCTGCCGCCCTGCCCGTCGCTCACCGTGTAGGTGAAGCTGTCCGACCCGTAGAAATTCGCCGCCGGCGTATAGGTCAGGCTGTTGTCGGCATTCCGGACCACCGCCCCGCTGGCAGCCTGGGACAGCACCGCCACCGAAAGCGTCGGGCCGTCCACATCCGTGTCGTTGGCCAATACCCCCACGCTCACCGCCTGATCCTCGGGGGTACTGGCCGCATCGGCCACGGCCACCGGCGCGTCGTTCACCGCTGTCACGTTCACGGTCACCGTGGCGCTGGCGCTGCCACCCTGACCGTCGCTCACCGTATAGGTGAAGCTGTCGGTGCCGTAGAAATTGGGGTTGGGCACGTAGTTTATCCCGCCGGCGCCGTTGCGCTCGGTGGAGCCATGGCTGGCCTGGGCCAGGCTGGAGATCGACAGCGGATCGCCATCGGCATCGCTGTCGTTGGCCAGCACCGCGATGGCCAGCGAGCCGTCCTCGGGCACGGTGCCAGCGTCATCAACAGCCACCGGTGCGTCGCTCACCGGGTTCACCGTCACGCTCACCGCGGCGCTGGCGCTGCCGCCCTGGCCGTCGCTCACCGTGTAGGTGAAGCTGTCCGGCCCATCATAGTTGAGCGCGGGGGTGTAGGTCACCGTGCCATCCCCGTTGACCGCTGCATGGCCGTGCTGCCCATCCTGGCCCACACTCACCGCCAGGGCATCGCCGTCGGCGTCGGTGTCGTTGCGGCGGACCTCGATGAGCACGCCGCTGTCCTCGTTGGTGGTCGCCGCATCGGCATTGGCCACCGGCGCGTCGTTCACCGCCACCACCGTCACGCTCACCGCGGCGCTGGCGCTGCCGCCCTGGCCGTCGCTCACCGTGTAGGTGAAGCTGTCCGGCCCATTATAGTTGAGCGCGGGGGTATAGGTCACCGTGCCATCCCCGTTGACCACCGCATGGCCGTGTTGCCCGTCCTGGCCCACACTCACCGCCAGGGCATCGCCGTCGGCGTCGGTGTCGTTGCGGCGCAGATCCACGGTCAGGGCGGCGTCTTCGTCCGTGCGCACCACGTCCGCCACCGCCACCGGCGGCAGGTTGGTGTCGTCGTTGATGATGGTCCCAAGGCCCTGGTCGTCGGCCAGGGTGGCATTGGTCGGCGTGCCCAAGTTGACGAAGAAGGTCTCGTCCGCCTCGGAGGAATTGTCGCCCACCACCTGCACGCGGAAGGTCTTGCTGGTTTCGCCCGGGGCAAAAACCAGCACCTCGCCGCCGGGCAGATAGTCGCTGTTGGCCTGGGCCGTGCCGTCGGCAGTCTCCAGGGCCACACTCACCGGGAAGCTGCTCGGATTGGACAGGGTCAGCGCAAACTCGAGCGCGTCGATCCCGGCCCGCTCCTCACCGAGGCTGGCATCGCCGATGGTCACCTGGGGCAGGGCGTCGTCATTGCGCAGGGTGGCCGTCGCCTCGTTGTCGGCGAAGGTGGCATTGACCGGGCTGGCCAGCGACAGGGTGAAGGCCTCGTCGGCCTCGTAAATCCCATCGCTGTTGATCGTCACCCGGACGATCTGGCTGGTCACCCCCGGCGCGAACTGCAGGACGCCGGTGGCAGGGCTGAAGTCGGCGCCATCGGCGGTGCCGGTGTTGGTCGCATAGGCGACGCTCACCGGCTGGCCGCTGGCCTTGGACAGGGCCACAACAAAGAGCGCATTGGTGGTGCCGGCATTGCCTTCATCGAGGCTCAGGTCGGCCACCGAGATGGACGGCGGCAGGTCGTAGTCGCGGATCGCCGCCTGCGCCTGGGCGTCGGCGAGAGTGGCATTGACCGGATTGCTCAGATTGACCAGGAACTGCTCCTGGCCCTCGAACAAACCGTCGGGGTTGATGTTCACCGCCAGGGTCTTGGTGGTCTCCCCGGCCGCAAAAACCAGGGTGCCGCTGCTGGCGTCGAAATCGCCGCTGCCCTGAAGGGCGCCGGCCACCGCGCTGCCATTGGCCGTGGCGTAATCGACCCGCAGCTCCTGCCCGCTGGGGGCCGACAGGGAAACCGCGAAGAGCGCCGCCAGGGGTGCCGCTCCCTCTGCCGGCTCGTCGGGGCTCAGGTCGGCGATGCTGAGGGCGGGCGCCGGGTCGTCGTCGATCAGGGTGGCCAGTCCCTCGGCATCCCCGAAGATCGCGCTGTCCGGGTTGCTCAGGACCAGGGCGAACACCTCGTCGGCTTCGTCGAGCGCGTCGTTGTTCACCGGCACCGAGATCACCGCCACCGAGTCGCCTGCGGCGATGTTCAGGACGCCGCTGACCGGGGTGTAGTCGCTGCCGGCCCGGGCGCTGCGATCCTCGGTGTGATAGTCGACCCGCACCCGGTAACTGCTGAAGGGCACCAGGTTCACGGTGATACGCGCCAGGGTTCCGCTTTCACTGATCGTGGTGTCGGCCACCACCAACTCGGGCGGCCCGTCGTTGTCGATGATCCGCCCCCGGGCCTGGCCATCGCCGATGGTGCCGTTGACCGGGCTGCTCAGGTTGACGTAGAAATCCTCGATATTGGGTTCATCGACCCGGTCGCCGTAGACCGAGAGGGTGATGATCTTGCTCGACTCGCCCGGCAGGAAGGTCAATTGGGCACTGGCGCCTTCGTAGTCCTGGCCCTGGGCTGCGGTGCTGATCGCCGACCCATCGACCGTGGCGTAATTCACCCGGACCGTATTCACACTCGTCCCGGCAATGCTGACCGTGAAGGTGATATTGCGCACCCCGGTATCCCCCTCGATCACCGCCATGTCGCCGATGGTGATCACCGGCACCGCGTCATTGTCCAGGATGGTGGCCAGCGCCTGGTTATCCTGAATGGTGAGTTCCACCGCCGTGCTCAGATTGACGAAGAAGGTCTCGTCCGGCTCGTCGACGCTGTCGTCGGTGAGGGCCACGGAAAAGGTCTTGCTCGTCTCGCCGGGAGCGAAGGTCACGGTGCCGTTGTTGGCGGTGTAATCGCTGGTCAGGGCCGCAGTCCCGTCGGCAGTGGCAAAACGCACACTGGTGGTCTTGGTGCTGGGCCCCGAGAGGGTAAGCGTGAACACCGCCTGCCCGCTGCCTTCATCCACCGCCACGTCGCCGATGCTCACCGCCGGCGGCAGGTCGTTGTCGGCGATCTTGCCCTTGCCCTGGCTGCGGAGAATAGTGGCGTTCACGGGGTTGGCGATATTGACGAGGTACTCCTCGTCGATTTCATCGAGGGTATCGTCGATGAAACCTACCTGGAGGGTCTTGGTGGTCTCGCCGGGATTGAAGGTGAGGGTGCCGCTGCCGGCGGTGTAGTCGCTGCCAGCCAGGGCGGTGCCGTTGGCCGTGGCGTAGTCGACCTTCACCACCTTGGCGCTGCTGCGGGACAAGGTCACGGTAAAGGGCGCCGGCCCCGCATTTTCCGCCCGCAGAGGGGAATCGCTGACCTGGAGCGAGGGCGGGTTGTCATCGTCGAGGATCAGGCACACGCCCTGGCCGTCGGCGATGGTGGCGTTCACCGGGTTGGAGAGGTTCAGGGTATAGGTCTCATCGTCCTCGTCGATCTGGTCGCCGAAGGTCGAGAGGGTAACCACGATCTCGGTCTGGTTGGCGGGAATGGTCAAGGTGCCGCTCCAGGCCTCGTAGTCCTCGCCGACCTTAGCAGTGCCGTCGGCGGTGGAGGCATTGACCGTAACCGCCTGAGGGACCGGCGCCGACAGCGTGATCCGGAAGCGCACATTTACCGTGCTGCTCCCTTCCACGATCGTGGTGTCACTCACGCTGAGGGTGGCGGCCGAAGCGGCCAGCGGCGCCCAGAAACCTGCCGCCAGCACCACTGCTGCCAGAAAGCGCACCCGCCCGAGCACCTTGCCGGCCACCGACCGGAAACCCCGATATCCCGGCTTGTTCTCTGCCTTTGCCATCACCAAACCTGTCTGCTTGAAGGTGGTCTTGAGTAGATGAAAAATCGCGCCCCCAAAGCCCGGCAGGTACCCTTGTCGGGCTCCGGAACGGTTGGCGGCGGCGCGCTGCTGTTATCTGGCCAGCAGCATCTTGCCGGTGGCCACCCGCGGGCCGGCCTCCAGCCGGTAGAAATAGATGCCTGCCCCCACCTGGTCCCCCAGCTCGTCGGTGCTGTCCCATTCCATGTCGTAACTGCCGGGCGCCTGCACCTCTTCGACCAGCACCTTCACCAGTTGCCCCAGCATATTGTAGACCGCCAGGCGCACCGCAGCCTCCTCGGCCAGGGTGTAGACGATGGTGGTCGAGGGATTGAAGGGGTTGGGATAGTTGCCGACCCCGAAACCCTCGTCTCCCCCACTCAGATCAGCCGCCACCTTGGCCGCCGCCCCTTCGAGACCGCCGGTAACGGAGTTGTACCGCTGGCCGTCGTCGACACACTCGTCGCCGCCCTGGTCGTGCGGCACACCGACCTTGACCCTGCCGGCGACCAACCCACCTTCGTGGCCATCGGAAACCGTAAAGGAGATCTCGTACACCCGCCCGTTGCCGTTGCCCTCGCGTTCGGCGCGCACCTGGGCCACCGCCGTGCCGATGCCGGCCCCGTCCGGGCCGGTCTTCTTGCCGCTGCCCGAACCGTACACCGACTCGTCCTGGGTGATCTTGGTGATCAACACCCTCAGCGAGTCGCCGTCCACATCAGTGAGCCCGAGGATCTGGATATTGACCAGTTTGTGATTGGCCGGCCACAGGTAGGTAGCACTGGGTGCTGCCAGGGAGACCTCGGGCGCGTGGTCATCGGTGAGGATGGTGCCGATGCCCTGACCGTCGGCGAGCACGGCGTTCACCGGGTTGGAGAGGTTGACCAGGAAGGTCTCGTTGGGCTCGTTGGCCAGGTCCCCCTTGAGGGTCACACTGAGGGTCTTGCTGGTCTCGCCGACCGCAAAACTCAGGGTCCCGCTGGCGGCTGTATAATCGCTGCCCGCCAGGGCGGTGCCGTTGGCCGTGGCCCAGTTCACACTCGCCACCCGGCCGCCGGGGAAGGACATACTCACCGTGAACACCAGCTGCTTGGTGCCGCTGTTGCCCTCGACCACGGCAAGGTCGTTGACGCTCAGGGCCGGCGGCGCGTCGTCGTTGACGATGGTGCCGGTGCCCTGGCCGTCGCCGAGCACCGCATTCACCGGCGCGCTCAGGTTCAGCAACACGGTTTCATTGGGTTCGTTGGCCACTTCGCCGGTGATCAGCACGGCCACGGTCTTGCTGGCTTCGCCGGCGGCAAAACTCAGGGTGCCGCTGGCGGCCGTATAATCGCTGCCGGCCAGGGCCGTGCCGTTGGCCGTGGCCCAGTTGACACTCACGGCCCGGCCGCTGGGTGCGGATAGGCTCACGGTGAACACCAGTTGCTTGGTGCCGCTGTCGCCCTCCAACTCGCTGGCATCGCTGGCGCTGAGTGCCGGCGGCAGGTCATCGTCGGCGATGGTGCCAATGCCCTGCCCGTCGGCCAGGGTGGCATTGACCGGCAGGTCCAGGTTCGCCACCAGGGTTTCGTCTGCCTCGTCGAGCAGGTCGCCGTTGATCTGCACCGCCAAGGTCTTGCTGGTCTCCAGAGGCGCAAACACCAGGGTGCCGCTGGCCACCAGGTAGTCACTCGGGGTCTGGGCGCTGCCGTCGGCGGTGGTATAACCCACACTCACCTGCCGGCCGCTGGGAGCCGAAAGGCTTACGGTGAACACCAGTTGCTTGGTGCCACTATTGCCCTCGGCCACCGCCACATCGGCGATACCCAGGGCCGGCGGGGCATCGTCGTCGGCAATGGTGAGCAAGGCCTGGCTGTCGCCGAACCCGGCATTGACGGCATTGGTGAGGTTGAGCACCAGCCCCTCGTCCGGCTCGTCAAGCAGATCGCCATTGATCTGGATCGCGATGGTTCGGCTGGTTTCCGACGGGGCGAACTGCACCGTGCCGCTGGCCGCCAGGTAGTCGGCCGGGGCCTGGGCACTGCCGTCGGCAGTGGCGTAACCCACACTCACCAAGCGTCCACTCGGTGCCGAAAGGTTTACGGTGAACGATGCCATGGTGGCCCCGCCGTTGCCCTCGCTCACCACCAGATCGGCAATGGTGAGCACCGGCTGCGGATCGTTGTCGGCGATAGTTGCCACCCCCTGGGCGTCGGCCAGCGTGGTATTGACCGGAGTGGAGAGGTTCACCACGAAGGTCTCACCCGCCTCGTTGAGCAGGTCGCCGACCACCGGCACGCTGAGGATCTTGCTGGTCTCCAGCGGCGCAAACTCCACCGTGCCGCTGGCCGCCGTATAATCGGCCGGCGCCCCGGCGCTGCCGTCGGCAGTCGCATAGGCCACCTGCACCGGCTGGCTGCTGGGGGTGGACAGGGTCAGGATGAATGCCGCCGCCACGGTGCCGGCGTCGCCCTCGGTCACCGACACATCGCCAATGGCGAGCACCGGCACCTCGTCGTCGTTGCTGATGGTCGCAATGCCCCGGGTCTTGCCCAGCACCCCGTTGACCGGGTCGCGCAAATCCACCGCGAAGGTTTCGTCCGCTTCGTACACCAGATCCCCGACCACCGGCACGCTGAAGGTCTTGCTGAGTTCGAGTGGCGCAAACGCCACCACACCGCTGCCCGCCACATAATCGGCCGGGGCCTGGGCGCTGCCGTCGGCAGTGGTATAGCCCACGCTCAGGGACTGGCTGCTGGGATTGGACAGGGTCACCGTGAAGGTGGCCTCCGTCGCCCCGCTGTTGCCCTCGGCCACCAGCACATCGGCGAGGTCCAGGGTCGGCAGGGCGTCGTCGTTGACGATGGTTCCCACCCCCTGGCCATCGGCGAGGGTGCCATTGACCGCGTCGTGCAGGTTGACCAGGAAGGTTTCGTCGTTCTCGTATACCTGCTCCCCCTGCACCACCACACTCACCATCTTGCTGGTCTCGAGGGGATCGAAGGAGAGACTGCCGGCATCACCGACATAATCGCTGCCGGCCTGGGCGCTGCCGTCGGTGGTGAGGTACTCCACGCTGAGGGTCTGGCTGCTGGGGTTGGAGAGGGTCACCGGAAAACTGACCACCGCCGCGCCGCCGTTACCCTCGGCCACCGACACATCGCCGATGCTCAGCGAGGGCTGGGCGTCGTCGTTGCGGATGGTCCCCACGCCCTGCCCGTCGGCGATGGTGCCGTTGACCGCGTTGTGCAGGTCGACCAGAAGGTTCTCATCCCCCTCGTACACCCGCTCGCCCTGGACTAGAACGTCGAACGACTTGCTGGTTTCCAGCGGCGCAAAGGTAACCACTCCGGATCCTGCCAGGTAATCACTGCCGGCCTGGGCGCTGCCGTCGGTGGTGGTAAAATCGGCCTGGACTGCAACGGCGCTCGGGTTGGAGAGGGAGACGACAAAACTGGCCACAGTATTGCCGGTATTGCCCTCGTCCAGCGCCAGGTCGGCAACCGAAAGGGTGGGCTGGGCGTCGTTGTCCTCGATCTGCACCTCCACCCGGCCCACCGGCGCACCGTTGAAACGCGCGTCGCCACTAGACACGGCGTGGGTGATAGTGCCTTGGTGGGCCCCTTCGTACACCGGATCGTCGATCGCACTCACCGCGAAGTCCTGCACCGCACCCCAGGCCGCCGCTGCAAAGGTCAATTCGGGCGGCGTCACCGCCACCTGCAGATCCGGCGCCGGCGCCACCCTCACGGCAGCGTTGGGCTGCTCGGAGAGGCAGACCCGGTACGGCTGGCCGCCGCCACTTTCCGCCGCGGCGAGCGAGGTGGGGATGATGTTGACCTTGGCCGAGGGCGCCCGCGCCAGCAGGTCCAGACCGGTGGCGCGGTAGTTGGCCCGCAGCACTCGGTCGCCGCCCAGGTTCAGACCCTCGACCGGGGTGAACTGCCCGCTGCGATAGCCCCCGTGGTCGTCGTCCCCGTCCTCGACGGCGTGCACCACCTGCGATCCGTAGGTGAACACCGCAAAAGCATCGCAGGGGTTGGGCTGGTAGCCGTTGATGGCACTGATCCGGAGTTTGCCGTCGAGGGCGACACTGCCGGTGACCTGGAGTTGGTCGTGTTCGGTCCCGGGGGTCAACCCGCCCAACTGGATATTGAGTTCACTGGTCGGCGACTGCAGATAGGAACCCTCGATGCGCAGCATACCCGCCCCGCCCAGGCCGGGGTTGAAACTCGTCTGGTGCGACTGCACATTGGCCGCGATGATCCCGGTACCCGCCAGGTTGATCCGGCTGAACACCAGTTCGCCGCCGCCGCTCACCCGGCCCGCTTCGGTGTTGGTGAAGCTGCCCACGCTGATGGTGAGGGTGTCCCGAGGGACGATGTCGATGTTGCCGCTGTTGGCGAACACCCCATTGGCCGACTTGCTCAGCACCGCACGGGTGTTGATGTCGAGCAGCCCCTGGTTGTCGAGGTTGGTGAGGATGCTGCGCCCGCCGCCCGAGCCCTTGTTCGCCGCAATGGTGCCCTCGTTCACCAGGGTGCCGTTGGTGACCACCAGGTTGGAGGCCACCGGGCTTTCGCTGCTCTCCAGGCGGATGAGCCCGCGGTTGGTGAGCCCGTTGGCCGCTGTCAGCACCGCGTCGGTGGCGGTGGTGCCGTTCACCCAGATCGTCTGGCCCGACGCCACATTGCCGATCAGGCTGCAACGGCCGCGCACCTTGAGGTTGGCCACGCCGGCAGCCGCGCCAGACGAGCCAAAGTTCAGGGCGCAGTTGTAGAGCAGCGGCGCCTTGCTGGGCACCGCCCCGCCGTTGATGTTGAAGGTCATGGTGCTCAGGTTCATGTCGCCGTCGACCACCAGGTCGCCGCCGTTCTGGTTGAAGACCTGGCTGCCCCCCGCAATGGTCAGCAGCTGGCCGGCCTCGACCCTGAACTCGCCATCCGAGTTGGTGTAGACCCCGTTGGTCTTGCTCAACTGAAGCTGGGCGTTGTTGCGGAAAACTCCCTGGTTGTCCAGATCGGCGGTGATCAGCCGCTGGCCGCCGGAACCGGCGTTCACCTCGATGCGCCCCTGGTTAGTGAGCACGCCGCTGGCCACCACCAGATTGGACGCCAGGACCCCGCCGCTGCTCTCCAGGCGGATGGTGCCCCGGTTGGTGAAACCGCTCAGGGTGCGCAGGAGGGCGGCGCCCCCCACCGGATTGCCGTTCACCCACAGCACCTGCCCCAGGCCCACATTGCCGCCCAGCAGACAGGAACCGCGCAGGGTGAAGGCCGCGCCGCCGGCCGCCGGGCCGATGTTCAGGGTGATGCTGGTGGGCATCAGGCCGCTGCCTTCGATGGCCCCGCCGTTGAAGTTGAAGGTCATGCCCATCAGCTTCATCTCGCCGGCAGCCTGCAGCACCCCGTCGTTCTGGTTGAACACCTGCAGCCCGCCGCTGATGCCCAGCGACCCACCGGGCCCGACGATGAACTCACCGGCATTGGTGTACACCCCGCCGCTCTTGCTGAAGGTGGCGGGGGTATTCACCTCGACACGGCCCTGGTTGTCCAGATTGGCCATAATCAGGCGCTGGCCACCGGAACCAGCGTTCACCGCGATCAAGCCGGTGTTCACCAGCGCGCCGGCGCTCACCAGAAGATTGGCGGTATAGAGACCCTCGGTGCTTTCGAGGCGGATGGTGCCGGCGTTGCTGAAACCGGCATCCGCCCGCAGCGTGGCATTGACCCCGGCCTGGCTGCCGTTCACCCACAGGACTTGGTCGGGGCGGATGTCGCTTTTGAGTACCGAAGCGCCCTGCAGGACCAGGTTCACCGCGCCCGAGGCCGGCCCCAGGGTGAGGGCCGCCGCCTTGAGCACCGGCTGGTTGCCGGTGCTCGCGCCGCCGTTGAAGCTGAAGGAGATGCCCGAACCCTGGAAGGCGCCGTCGATGGCCAGGGTGCCCTCGTTCTGGCTGAAGACCTGGTTGCCCCCGTTGATGGTCAGGGTCCGCCCGGCGGCGATGCTCATCGTCGCGCGATTGGTGTACTTGCCGTTGGTCTTGTTCAGCAGGGTGCTGGCATTAAAACTGAGGGCCCCCTGGTTGTCGAGATCGGCGCTGATCAGGCGCTGCCCGCCGCTGCCCGGGTTCACCTCGACCACCCCTTTGTTAGTTAGGGTGGCGGTGGGCGTGGTGGCGCTCAGGTTGGCGGTGTAGGAACCGTCGCTGCTCTCGAAGCGGATCAGGCCCTCGTTGGTGACGTTGCTGCCCATCCGCAGCACCGCATGCCCGCCGGCCGCGCTGCCTTTGACCAGCAACACCTGGTTGCCGGCCACGTTGCCGCTCAGGTTGCAGGCCCCCCGCAGGGTAAAGGTGCCGGCCCCGGACAGGGAGCCCAGATTCAGCGTCGACGAGGTGAAAACCAGGCCGCTGCCGGTCACCTCGCCGCCGCTGTAGTTGAAGGGCACAGCGGTGAGCCGCAACTCGCCCTGGGCGTCGAGGGTGCCGCCGTTCTGGCTGAAGATCTGGCTGCTGCTGGCGATGGACAGGCTCTGGCCGGAAGCGATGTTCAGGCTGCCACTGTTGGTGTAAACCCCGCTGGGTTTGGTGAAGACCGTGGGAGTGTTGATCGCCAGGGTGCCCTGGTTGTTGAGGTCGGCGGTGAGCTGGCGCTGGCCGCCGGTGCCGGCGTTCACCTCGATGGTGCCGGTGTTCACCAGCGCCCCGCTGGTCAGCAGGATATTCGAGGCATAGACGCCGCCGGTGCTCTGCAGGCGGATGGTACCTGCATTGGTGAACCCGGTGGTGGCCCGCAGATAGCCGGTGCCCCCGGTCGGGCTGCCATTGACCCACAGGGTCTGCGCGGCGCTCACGTTGCCGTTCAGGGTGCAGGTGCCGCGCAGGGTCAGCAAACCGGCCCCGGCCGCCGGGCCGATATTCAGCGCGGCGGCGGTCAGCACCGCGCCGCTGCCCTGGATGGCGCCCCCATTAAAACCGAAGGTGGCGCTGCGCAGGGATAGCTCGCCGTCGGCCTGCAGGATGCCGCTGTTCTGGTTGAAGCTCTGGTTGCCGCTGGTGATGGTCAGGATCTGGCCGGCGGCGATGACCCAGGAGCCGGTGTTGAGATAAATCCCGTTGGCCTTGTTGAAGGTCAGCGGCGCGCTGATCTGGACCTGGCCCTGGTTGCTGAGGTCGGCGGTGATCAGGCGCTGGCCGCCGGAACCGGTATTGACCTCCAGCAGACCGGTGTTGACCAGCGTGCCGCCGGTCAGCAGGATGCTGGAAGCCTGAGCCCCGCCGCTGCTCTCCAGGCGCAGGGTGCCGGCATTGGTGATGCCGCTGGCAACCCGCAACAGGGCACTGCCTTTGGTGGGATTGCCGTTCACCACCAGGGTGGCTGTATTGCCAATCGTAAGTTTGGCAACCGAAACTACCCCTTGCAAATTAATGGTATAAGGAGCACCGCTCGCACCGAGATCGACGATATCGGTGAGCCCCGGCACCCCGACAGGCACCCACTTGGAGGCATCGGACCACAGGCCGTCCGTAGCCGCAGCCCAGGTCTTGGTCGCCTGCGCCCTTGCCGGGAGCGGAGCCCAAAGCAGTAAGACCAGACAGGCCAGCAGACCGCGTGTGCTCATCCCCTTTGGCAACCACCCCAGGTAGCGTTGCTGATACATAACACCGATCGTTTCGCGAGTTGTAGGGCAGCAGGAAAAGAGCCGGAGGGTATTAACTGCCGATCCTGATCCTAAATAATAGATCGACAAGAGGCAAGCAAAATATACCTCGAAAATCGAACAAAAACAAATACTTATTAAGTCTAAGCTGGCATTCTTCAACTATTGCAACCCGATTGACCATCCCAACAAAAAAACCCACCCCCTGGCAGGGGGTGGGCCGATGCGGAAAACTTTCGGGGATCTAGCCTTAGCGGCGCACCTTTTTGGGGCTGGCGCTCTCCGGCGGGGAGGTCGAGGCCGGCTTGGGGGTGCTGCTGCTGCTGTCCTTGCCGCTCCCAGCCGGGGCTTCGACCGGACGCGGGGTCGCCACTGGCGCCGGGCGATCCTGAGGGTCTACGCGCCGTTGCCAGACCTCCTGCTGCTTCTTGGCCTCGGCCTTTCTCGCTGCTTCCTTATCTATCCCCGACTGGACCGGGGTGGTAGCCAAACCCCTGCTAGCCGATCGCAACGCATCCAGTTCCCCGGTGGTCACCAGCTCATAGCCGGGGGGGATGTAAACCCCGCTGCTGCTGCGGTAGTACGGATCGTAGCCATATCCGTAGGGGCCATACCCCCCGCCATAGGCGCTGTAGCCGCCATACCCGTAATAGGGCCCGTAGCCGTAGGGGGCAATGCCATAACCCCCGTATTGGGAATCGTATCCGGCCCCAAAGGCCGGATAGCCGTACCCATAACCGGCGCCGTACCTGCTGCGGGAAGCATCCTCCTCGTCCTCGAAGCGGCCCAGACGCCCCTCATCCTGCCGGTCATCCCCTTTGGCCGCCGCAGCCGTCGGCCGGGAATCATCCCGCAGGCCCGATGAGGAAAAGGGGGCCACCAGCACCGTATAACAACCGCTCGACAGCGCCGCCACCCATGCCAGGGCCAGCCAGGAAAGGGATCTTTTTTTCATCGCTACCACCTCCTGAAAACGCAGCCCAACCAGGTGTTCTGCCGGGAAAAAGAGCTAGTATCAATATACACAGCCCGGAGGGTCGGTCAAAGTGCCCATCGGGAGATCGTTTCAGACCTTGTACCAGCAGCTGCAACACCCCGCAGAGGCCCGCTGATGCAGTGCTGGGTCGCCGGTCCAAACCTCAAAACCGGCAGGAAACCCCCACCATCACCCGGTCGCTGACCGCCTTTTCGGCGAGGGGTCCTTCGAGTTGCTCGTAGCTGCCGCGGACCCAGGCCAGGTCGGCGTGCATCACCTCTTCGAAGACCAGTCCCGCCCCCAGAGTGTAGAAGCGGCGGTCCTGCTTGGCGACGATCAGCGGGTTTTCCGGCCCGACGCTCAACTGCGCATCGCGGGGGCCCACAAAAGGCAGGGGATCGGTGTAGAAACCGGCCCGCAGGTCCAGGGCCACCACCGGCACCTGCCATTCCGCCCCCAGGTGATAGCGCACGACGTCGCGGTACTGGGTGTCGAAGGCCGCGCCGGCGCGCCGCTCGTTTTTATCCTCACCCTGGTACTCGGTCTGCGACCAGGCCGCCCAGTGGGCGCTGCCGGCCAGCAGCAGGCCGGGCATGGGCTGCCCGGAAACCCCCAGCCCGAATTCGAGGGGCAGGGAGATCTTGTAGGATCCCCGCACCTCATCCTGGGTCACCTGGACCCAGGACCCGTCGTCGCGGAGTTCGACGTTATGACGCGCCGAACCATCGTCGTACTCGACGAGGTTGTAGGCCGTGGCGCTGGGCAGCCCCTTGAACAGATAACGCACCCGGTGGCTGGCCCCGCTGCCAAGGGTGGCGCCTACACGCACCCGGGGTTTTTCCCGCGAAGAGCGGAACAGGGCGCCCAGGGTGGCGGTGAAGGCGGTGGGGTACTTGTCCTCGAAGGTGTCGCGGGCCACGAAGCGTTTCTCCACGACACGATTCTCGATATCGACCCACTCGAACTGGTTGAGGGCCTGGTCCTCGCCGCTGAGAAAGTTGAAAGCCGCCCCCACCGAAACCGAAGGGGTCACGTCGACGGCGCCGGCCACCGAGGTCATGGCCAGTTCACCCTCGTGCCGGAAACTGTTATCCGTCCGCAGGCCGTCGGTCCCGCTAGACCCCAGGATACGCAGGGCGTAGTCGAAATCCTTGATCCGGTTGAAGCCGGCGGCAAAAACCAGGCTGCCCTGGTACACCGGGTAGGGAACCACCAGGCCCAGGGAACCGAAACGGGTGTTGTCGAGGCTGGCCTCGGCGCGGGTGCCGGCCTGTATCGATTTATTGCTGAAGTGGTTGCGCAAGAAACCGGCGTACACCTCGTACTGGCGCAATTGCGCGAGCCCGGCCGGGTTCCAGTACAGGGCCGAGAAGTCGTCGGCCACCCCGGCGAAGGCCCCGCCCATACCCATGGCGCGGACCCCCACCCCGGAAAAGTGGTCGATGGCCCGTTCCTCTTGCGCCTGCACCCCGGAGAGGCCCAGGGCCAGCACCAAGCTCCCGACCAGCGCTCTCATCTTCAGAATTCCTCGGAATAGCGCACCGCCAGTTCGCGACTCAGGTGCTGTTCACCCACGCCGTTGCCCAACAGGTTCTTGAGCAGCAGGCTGAGGCTGAGATTGGGAACCACCGACCAGTGGGCGCCCACGTTGAGGTAGCCGTCCCCGGAACCGAGGGCGGAGTGGTTGTTGTCGTTGGTGGCCAGGTCGTACTCGGCCACCAGGCCCAGATCCGCGTTGATGCTCTTGTCCAGCCCCACCCAGCCCGACAGATCGCTGTCGTGGTCACTGTGCTCGCGGCTCAGATTGAGCCCCCCGTGGATCCCGAACTGCCCCAGCGGGCCGGTGTAGTTCTTGCTGGTGACCAGGAACACCCCCTTGGACTTGATCTGGTAGCGCCCGTCCTGGTATCCCCCGTACCCCTGGGTTTCGTAGCCCAGCACCACCGCCGGCAACGCCTGCCCCTCTTCGACGACGCGGTAACGGATGGCCGGTTCCACTCGTGGATACCAGTCCACGTCCTGGTCGCCGATGATCTGCTCGCCGCCAAAGGATAGGCCGATGGACAGCCGGTCGAGGACCCCGGCGTTGAGCAGCCCCATTACCCCCCCCTGGGGGAAGAAGCGCAGATCCACGCCAAAATGCCCCTTACCCACCAGGCCGGCAGTGGGGCAATCGATCAGGCGGACCGGCTCCACCCGGCTCTCTGCGGCCGTGCGTTCCTCCTGGGCGCCGGCCGGCACACCCAGGGCCAGAAAAACCAGCGCCACTGTGTAGGTGAAAACTCTCCGTTCGCTCAAACAGACCTCTCTATTGTCCGTCGGGGAATTGGGGGTGGGGAGGGGATAAGGTCCTGCACACGATGCGGCGGGACTGCGGCCCGCAGTGCTCCAGTACCACCTCGCGGCGCCGGGGAGGCAACGCGGCGTGGGCCCGCTCGGGCCATTCGATCAGGCAGATGCCCTGGCCATAAAAATACTCCTCCGCGCCCAGGGCCTCAAGCTCGCGCTCGCTGCGCAGGCGGTAGAGGTCGAAATGATAGACGGCCACCTCCTGCCCGCTGGCCCGGCCGACATATTCGTTGATGAGGATGAAGGTGGGGCTGTTGACCTGGTCGGCGATGCCCAGGCCGGCGCACACCCCCTGGATCATGCAGGTCTTGCCCGCTCCCAGGTCGCCGCTGAAGGCGACCACCTCGCCCGGCTGCAGCTGGCGGCCCAACTGCTCGCCCAGGGCCCGGGTCTCTTCGGGGGAGTGGCTCAGGTGCTCCTCGCCGCCGCTCATCTGGGCTCCATCACCGCCACCGGCAGCACCATCTCCTCCAGGGAGATACCCCCGTGCTGGAAGCTGTCGCGGTACTGGCGCTGGTACTCGTTGAAATGGGAGGGATAGACAAAGTAGAAATCCTCCTTGGCAATGGCGAAGTTGGTGCCCAGGCCCGACTGCGGCAGACCATAGGCCGGCGGTTTGGTGATCAGCATCGCCTCCTTGGCCTCGCAGCGCAGGTTCTTTCCGTGTTTGTAACGCAGGTTGGCCGAGGTCTGGCGGTCGCCGTGGATCAGGCTGGCCCGGTTGCCGCGCACCGCGCCGTGGTCGGTGGTCAGCACCACCACGCCCCGGGTGCGGGCGATCTTCTTGAGGGTTTCGAAGAGGGAGGAGTGGGCGAACCACGACTGCACCAGGGAGCGGAAGCCCTGCTCGTCGGGGGCGATCTCCTGCAGGAGTTCGGAGTGGGATCGCCCGTGCACCAGCATGTCGAGGAAGTTGTAGACCACGCTGACCAGGGGCACCGCGTTGAGGGAACTGATCCGGCGGACCAGGCTCTGGCCCTCGGCGGCGTCGAGCACCTTGGTGTAGTGGGAGCCGGGTTGCAGGTCGATGCCCATCTCGGCGAGCTGGTCATCGATGAAGCGGTGCTCGTGCCGGTTGAGGCTGGAATCCTCGTCGTTCTCGGTCTGCCACAACTGCGGGTACTTGGCGGCGATCTCGACGGGAAAGAGCCCGCTGAAGATGGCGTTGCGGGCATAGGGGGTGGCGGTGGGCAGGATGGCGTAATGATAGGCGCGCCGGATGTTGAAGAAGGAGGCCAGCAAGGGCTCCATCACCAGCCAGTGGTCGAGGCGCAGGCAGTCCACCACCACAAAAAAGACCTGGCGCCCCTGCTTGAGGTACGGGGCGACAAACTCGCCCACCACGTCCACCGACAGGGGCGGCGAGTCCTCCTCGCTCTGCACCCAGGACGGGTAGTTCTTCTCGACGAAACGGGCGAACTCGCGGTTGCACTCCTTGCGCTGGTCGTCGATCACCTGGTGCAGGCTGCGTTCGTCGAGCCGGCTGATCTCCAGGTCCCACTCGCAGAGCAGCCGGTGGATGTCGATCCAGGTCTGCCAGGTGACCTTGCCGGACAACCACTCGCGGATCTGGTTGGCCTTGGAAAAATAAGCCGGCCCGGCTTGGCTCTGCCTGATCTGCCTGGCGTCGAGGATCTTCTTGCAGGCCATGAAGATCTGGCTGGGGTTGACCGGCTTGGTCAGGTAGTCGTCGATGCGCCGGCCAATGGCGTCGTTCATCAGGTGTTCTTCTTCGTTCTTGGTGATCATCACCACCGGCAGGTTGGGGTCGTGCTCCTTGATCTGCACCAGGGTGGAGAGACCATCCAGGCCGGGCATCATCTCGTCGAGCAGCACGATGTCGAAGTGCTCCTGCTTGATCAGGGCCAGGGCGTCCTCACCGTTGGTCACCGGCGTCACCTCGTAGCCGCGCTCGCGCAGGAAGAGGTGGTGCGAACGCAACAGGTCGATCTCGTCGTCGGCCCAGAGGATCTTGCGGGTCGTGTCCATCAATCCATCTCTCTCATTTCACCGGCAGCAACAGCTCGAAGGTGGTGCCTGTTCCGGGCGCGCTGTGCACGATGCTGATCTTGCCTTTGTGGTATTCCTCGACGATGCGCCGCACGAAGGTCAGGCCCAGCCCCCAGCCGCGCTTCTTGGTGCTGAAGCCGGGCTGGAACACCCGCTCGATATTCTCGGGGGCGATGCCCCGGCCCTCGTCCTGGAAGGAGATCTGCACCGTGTCGCCCTCGGGGCGCAGGCCGGCGCGGATCCGAATGGTGCCCGACTTGCCGCCCATGGCGTCCACCGCGTTCTTGAACAGATTCTCGAAGGCCCAGTTGAGCAGTTCGGCGTTGATGGGCACCGGCACCAGGGTCCCCAACTCCACCTCGACCTGGTGCCGGCCGAACTGCGGGCCGCGGCTCTTGAAATAGTTGACGGTCTCCATCAACACCGCCCCCACATCCCCCGGCTTCAGCTCGGGCACCGAGCCGATCTGGCTGAAACGCGAGGCGATCTGGGTGAGCCGGCCCAGGTCCTTCTGCATCTCGCCCAGCATCTGGTCGAAGCGCGCGGCCCGCTCCTGGTCGCCGGCCGCCACCGCCCCCTCCAGCTCGCCGCGCATCAGCTCCAGCCAGCCAGACAGCGAGGAGAGGGGTGTGCCCAACTGGTGGGCCGTCTCCTTGGCCATGCCCACCCAGATCGAGCGCTGGTCGCTGCGCCGGATATTGCGCAGCCCGATATAACCCACCAGCACAAAAAGCAGCACCGCGCCGATGAGCCAGACCGGAGCCTGCGAGACCCGCCGCACCAGGGGGGAGTCGCCGTAGTGGATGTACATCTCGGCGGGCACCTTGAACTCCTGCCGCTCATTGAGCCGGGCCAACTGCCACCGCAGCGCCTCGACCTGGGCCCGGGCCGCGGCGCTGCTGTCTCCCGGAGCTGGCAGGTCGCGCCCGCCCCAGGCACGCGGCACGTTGTGCCCGTCGACGATCACGAAGCCCGCCGCCCCGTAGTAGAGGTAGCTGAAGTCCTCGGTGGGCACCATGAAGGTCCCCTTGCGCCCCTCGGCTTCGAGGCGGCGCATCATGCCCAGCACCCGCTCCCGCGCCGCCGCGCTGGTGTCGCCCCGAGCCGGCAATTCCTTGCCCACCCACTCGACCAGCGTGCGTTTCTCCGGATCCTCGGCGCTGTCGGTGATGATGAAATGGTCCTCGTCCCAGAAACAATGCCCCACCGCCTCGGAGTGATAGATAAAGGACACCGGCGGGTTGCCGGCATCCATCTCCTCCAGCACCGCCTGGAGCTGTTGCACCGCTGCCGGACTGAGATCCCCCGGCTTCGGCAGGTCGCCGCCCCGCCAGTCGGCGATCTCCCCCCGGTGGTTGGTGACGATGATGGGGAAATCGCTGTTGGGGTTGTTGATGAACTCCTGAAAGATGTACGCCGCCTGTTCCTGGGTGGCCAATGGCGAAACCGCAAAGGCGTGCAGGCGGGCAAAAAGCTCAACTCGTTTGCGCTCCTGCTCCTTGGCCTCGCGGATCAGGGACTCGCTGTTGAGCAGAAAGGCGATCAGGGCCAGGATGCTCCCTAGGAAGATGTAGATCCGGAAGGCCGGCGACAGCCCCCACGAGGAGAGCCATTGCAGCCGGCGGCGCGGTGGCGGCGGCGGGGCCGGCCGCTCCTCGGCGACCTGCAGCACCGCACTGGCCGGTTCGGCCGGAGCTACCGGGGCCGCAGCGCGGCGACGGCGACGGCGGGGCTCGGCCTGGGAGTTCGGCTCTTCGGGTTCTGACATGGGCTCTGGGGGCGGACGGCTGTTGAAAGGGCGGCAACTAACCTAACTTAATACTGTTTGATGGCAGCGTCTATCGCGAACGGATCGACTTGACCTACATCCCAGCCCCATCTCCACCTCCCAGACCGCGGGATTCCCGCCCGGGTTCCGCCGCCCGTTTCGCCCTGCTGATGGGTTGCCTGCTGCTGTCCTGGACGGCGGTGGCCTGGCCCCAGGCAGCGGCCGACAGCACCGGCCTGCGCCCCGGCCGCCTGGCCCTGCTGGGCGGCACCGGCCTCACCATCCACTATCTGGGGTTCAGATACTTCGACCGGGCCTGGTACCAGGGCCAGAAACTCGACCATATCCGCTGGATCAGGGACTGGGACGGGGATACTTATCTAAACATGGACAAGGGGGGGCATTTCATGAGCGGCATGTTCATGGCCCATACCCTGACCGAAGCCTATGCCTGGGGCGGCCTGGGCGGGCGGCTGGGGGCCCTGGCCGGCACCCTGAGCAGCTGGGCCCTGATGCTGGAGATCGAGATGCGCGACGCCTATTTCGATCAGTGGGGTTTCAGCATTCCCGATTTCACCGCCAATACCATCGGCGCCACGGTGCCCCTGGTCCACACCCTCTGGCCGGCCAGTCGCGCCGTTCGCTTCGAGTTCGGCTATCTGCCCTCCAGCCTCTACCTGGACCGCAAAGAGCGACAGGCCGCAGGCCGGCCCGCCACCGAGCATCTGATCGACGATTACGAGGGTATGACCATCTGGATGGCGGTGTCGGTCAACCGCTTCCTGAGCGGGCGGGCCGAGGAGGTGTGGCCCGACTTTCTGGGCTTGGCCCTGGGGTACGGGGCAACGGGGCTACACGGCAGCAACGTGAAGAGCAAGGGGCGTTTCAAGTACTACAAGAACCTTCCCGATGGCCGGGCCGAGGTGTTGCTCGGCCTGGACCTCGATCCCCGCTTCCTTCCCGGGAACAGCCCGCTGTGGCGCTATTTCAAGGAACAGCTCAGCTGGCTCCACCTGCCCGCCCCGGCCCTGCGGCTCTATCCGGACCGGCGCTTCTATTTGCTCTACTAAGAGCCTATCCGGAAACCTGCTTTGTCGGCGAGCCCGAGCGAAGCCGGCGTGGGCAAGGCGCCCGAAAGAGGCGTATTGACCTGTAAATACACCGACTGAGGGCAACGCCGACCACGCCGGTTGCAGCCGGGCGCAGCCCAAATGGGGTTTTCGGATAGGCTCTAAATCAGCGCAGCAGCGAGAGCACCTGGTCGATGTCGGTATCCGACTCGACGGCCAGGCTGGCGGCTGCCTGGCTGAGGATCTGCGAACGGGTCAGGTGGGTCATCGCCTGGGCCACGTCGATGTCGCGCACATTGGACTCGGCCTCGTTCAACTTTTCGAGAATACTGACGCTGGTGGTGCTGTTCATGTCGAGCCGGTTGTGCAGGGCGGCCACCTTGTTGCGCTCCTCGGCCACCTGCTCCTCGACCCGCTGCAGCTGGGTCAGCGAGTCGCGGGCGTTCTTGACGGTGTCGATGTTCAGGCTGCCGATATTGAGATTGGGCCCCCCGGCGCTCATGTCGTTGAGGTTGAACTGCACCAGATCGTTGCCGCTGGCGATCGAAGGCCCGATCTCGATGGCAAAATCGCGCGCCCCGTCCAGCAGGGGGGTGTTGTTGTAGGTGGTGGCCTTGGCGATGCGGTCCATCTCGGACTTCAGCCCCTCGAATTCCAGGTCCAGGCTGCCCCGCTGCTCATTGGTGAAGAGCCCGGTGGACGCCTCGACAGCCAGGGTCTGCATGCGCTGGACGATCTCGCCCAGTTGTCCCAGGGCGCCGTCAGCCACCTGCAAGAGCCCGATGCCCTGCTGGGCATTGCGGTTGCCCTCGGCCACGCTGCGGACCTCGGCCTTGAAGGTGTCGGCCATGTAGAGGCTGGCCGGGTCGTCGCTGGACCTATCGATGCGGCTGCCCGACGACAGATGTTCGATCTGTTTGGTGGCCTCCGCATAGTGCAGGGTCAGGTTGCGGTGGACCTGTTTGAGATGGGGATTGTGGTTGATGCGGGCTGGCATGGCGGGTCCCCGATAGGGTTGAGGGGCGTGGGTACCCTTGCCAGCACGCAAAGATTATACCACCGCGGCAACAGCAAGCCCTTTTATTGTAAATAAAACACTTACAATAACAATCACCGCGGCGGGAACCGAAGGTTCAGCGGAGGAAATTTCCGGCGGGGGAAAAGCCGTGCCGGATCAGCGGGAAGCGGCGGAAACCTTGATGGGCTCGGGGGAGCGGGCAGCGCCTTCCTGGCGGAACTCCTTCTCGTAGAGGGCCGCCAGTTCGCCGGTTTCCATGGAGCACTTGCCGTGGAAGACCGCGCCCTCGGAGATGGCCAGGGCGCTGGTGGTGATGTCGCCGACGAAACGGGCCTGGCTGTCCAGGCGCACCTTCTCGGCCTGGATACGACCGCGCACCACCCCGTTGAGGTAGACTTCCTTGCCTTCGAGCTGGGCGTAGACCTCGCCCGACTGGCTGATGGTCAGCGCCCCGGAACAGACCAGTTCGCCCTTGAAGGTGCCGTCGATGCGGACACTGTTCTCCACCCGCATCACCCCCTCGAAGACCGTGCCCCGGCCGATAATGGTGTTGAGGGTCTGGCTGCTGCCACTGTTGCTGGCCGCGCTAGTGTTTTCTTTTTTCCCCAGCATCGTCTTGTCGCACAAAGAGAAAGCCTGTCAAGTCCACCCCGACAAGGCTTCAATATAATCCTTCGCCGGCCGGGGCGCAAAACCGGGTCCCTACCCCTTTTTGCGCTTCTTCCGCTCTTCTCCGCCCAGGATCCGCTTGATCTCCTCCCGCTCCTGCAACTGTTCGACCACCACCATCAGCGCCAGGTTGGTGGCCTCCTCGATGGTGCCCACCGTGCTGGTGTCGATGATGGGAATGTCGCGCTGGGCGCTGACCTCGAGGATATGCTCCTGCACCTGCTGGATCGCGTCGAGATGAGAGAGATACTTGTGCATCGGCCGAGAGGGCGCCTCGCTTTCGCGCTTGGCAAAACGCGCCTCGTACACCCGCCGTTCCGAAACCGCCAGGCAAAGCTGGGCGACAAAGGACTGGGGATGCTCGCTCTTCCACTTGTCCAGCAGATCGGGCAGCAGGTGCACCCCGTCGATGATCACGCTGCTGTGTTCTTCCAGGCAGCGGTCGAGGATGGCCCGCACGCCCAGGCTCACCACCTTGGCCTGATCGCGGAAGCCGGCGATCACCTCGCCGGCGCCGCCGTCACCGGCCAGATACGAAGAGGTGTGGATGGAGGGCATCAGGTCCTCTGAAAGCATCAGCCGCATGATCTGGCGGATATCGTCGGTGGCCGCCACCCGCGGAATGTCGAGCACGTTGGCCATGCTGATGGCCAGCGAGGTCTTGCCCACGCCGCTGGCCCCGCCGATGAGCACGATCAGCGGCTGATCCAGCTCGCGCCAGGCCCGCCACACCCGGTAACGCTCGGCGTACCCCTGGTCGTGCTGCTCGGCCAGCAGCACCTCGGTCAACTCCTGCAGCACCTGGGCGGTGATGCGCTCGGCGCGCTGGCCCAGCAGCATACTTTCGAGATGGGCGGCCAACTCGTACGACTGGTCGAGCGAGAGCCCCGCCACCTGCACTGAATGGGCCAGGCGCTCCTTTGAAAAAGGGCCGGCCTCGTTCTTGCCCTCGACGGTGATGCGGGTGGGCCGGCGCTCCCAGAAGACCAGGTCCCCCACTTGGCGCTCGCCGTGTTCGGCGCGGATGGCCTGGTCGATCAGCCGGAGGATCTCCTTCCGGTCGATGCCCTTGCGTTTGGGCAGGGCCTTGCGGATGGCATCGGCCACCTCGTAGGCCTCCTCGTAGGAAAACCCCCGCTCGATCAGGTAGTGGACCAGCATGCCCCGCATGAAGGGGATGCGTTTCTTGCCATCGATGATGGTCGCCACTAGGTCTTTTTCCTCAGCCCTTCAGGTCCGCGGAGCGCATCCACTCCAGGGTGCGCTCCAACCCCTCGGCCAGGCCAAAAGCCGGGGCGTAGCCAAGCCCGGCGCGCGCCCGGGAGATGTCGGCCAGGGAGCGCCGCACATCCCCCGGCCGGGCCGGGGAGAATTCTGGTTCGAGGCCGGCGCCCAGCAACTGATTGAGCTGCCCGGCCAACTCCTTGATGGTGGTGCTCCGACCGCAGCCGATGTTGTAGATCTCGCCCCCGGCCTGACTCACCTGGCTGGCCCGCAGATTGGCCTGCACCACATCCTCGACGTAGACAAAATCGCGCGACTGCTCGCCGTCGCCCTGGATGACGGGCCGCTGGCCCAAGAGCAGGCGTCGGGCGAAGAGGGAGATGACCCCCGAATAGGGCGAGGTCGGATCCTGGCGCGGGCCGAAGACGTTGAAGTAACGCAGGCACACCGTCTCCAGCCCGAACACCTCGCTGTAGATGCGGCAGTAGTACTCACCGGCCACCTTGGATAGACCATAAGGGGAGGCCGGCTCGGGCCGCATCTCCTCGCGTTTGGGCGACTCGGGGTTGTTGCCGTAGGCGGCGGCCGAGGCAGCGAAGACCACCCGGCGCACCCCGGCCTGCCGCGCCGCCTCCAGCACCCGCAGGGTGCCCACTAGGTTGACCTCCTGCTCCAGCAGGGGCTGGTTCACCGACACCGCCACCGAGGCGATGGCGGCGTGGTGGTGCACGAACTCGATCCCCTGGAGGGCCCGGGCCAGCAGCGCCTCGTCGCGGATATCCCCCTCCACCCAATCCACCTCCACACCCTCCAGATTGGCTCGTTTGCCGGAGGATAGGTTGTCCAGCACCCGCACCGCGTGCCCCTCGGCGATCAAGCGCCGGCAAAGGTGGGAACCGATGAAGCCGGCCCCACCGCTAACCAGATACTTGGCCATCACTCGCACCTCTTCACACCGCGCATGCTCCAACCCTCCATCATGGAGCAAATATAACATACTTGCCCCCGCCGAAGGCAGCAGGAGGGACGGCCGAGACGTTCCCGAGCGCTTTCAGTTGACATTTTTTGACCGCGGGGTTAATTTGGGTCTGCATTTTACGAGGCGGTGTGGGGGGCCATGGCAAAATCCCTGCTGTGGCCTTCCTCCCATTTGCTCGGAACCGGGTTTATCAATTTATTATACCTGGTTTCGAGCATTTTCTTTTGGTAGCCCCCAGCGCCTCGAGGAGCCCGCCGATGTCCAACCCCCTGATCCAGCTCCAGCAACTGGGCCAGAGCCCCTGGTACGACAATATCCGCCGCGGGCTGATCATGTCGGGGGAGCTGCAAGGGCTCATCGCCGAAGACGGGGTGTGCGGTCTGACCTCCAATCCGGCCATCTTCGAGAAGGCCATCTCGGGTTCGGCCGAGTACGCCGGCGCCCTGCGCGCCCTGGCCCGGGCCGGCCGCTCCCCGCAGGAGATTTACGAGGCAGTGGCCATCGCCGACATCCAGTGGGCCGCCGACCTGCTCCTGCCGGTCTACGAGAAAACCCAGGGGCGCGATGGTTTCGTCTCCCTGGAGGTTTCCCCCCATCTGGCCAACAACACCGCCGGCACCATCGAGGAGGGGTTGCGCCTGGCCGCCGAGGTGGGACGCGCGAATCTGATGATCAAGGTCCCCGGCACCCAGGCCGGGGTGCCGGCCATCGCGCAGCTCATCGGCGCCGGCATCAACGTCAATGTCACCCTGCTCTTCGCCCTCGACAACTCCCTGCAGGTGGCCGAGGCCTATCTGGCCGGCCTGGAAAAACGGGCAGCTCGGGGGGGCGACTTGGCCGCCGTGGCCAGTGTGGCCAGCTTCTTCATCAGCCGCATCGACAGCATGGTGGACCAACAACTGCAGGACCAACTGCCCAAGGCCGGCAAGGCCAGCCAGCGCCTGGCACTGCGGAACCTGGCCGGCAAGGCGGCCATCGCCAACGCCAAACTGACCTATGCCAGCTACCAGCAACTGTGCGCCGGCCCGCGCTGGCAGCAGTTGGCCGCCAAAGGCGCCCGGCCGCAGCGCCTGCTCTGGGCCAGCACCAGCACCAAGAACCCGGCGTACCGCGACGTGATCTACGTCGAGGAACTGATCGGCGCCGACACCGTGAACACCCTGCCCGACGCCACCCTGCGCGCCTTCCGCGACCACGGCGTGGCCCGTCCCACCCTCGGCGAGGGGCTGGAGGAGGCCCGCGAGGTCATGGCGAGCCTGGAGGAGTTGGGCATCCCCATGGCCGAGGTGACCCGCAAGCTCCAGGAAGAGGCCGTGCGGCTCTTCGTCGAGCCTTTCGACAAACTGCTGGCCGCCATCGCCGCCCAGACCGCCGCCACCCCGCGGCCGGCCTGAGCGCCGGCGAGGACACCCCATGAGTTATTCCCGCCCTGCCGCTGATCGCATGCCCGATCCCAGCGCCCTGGTCATCTTCGGGGCCTCGGGAGACCTGACCCGCCGCAAACTGGTGCCGGCCATCTGGCACCTGGACCAGCAGGGCCGCCTGCCCCCGGAGTTCGTGCTGGTGGGGGTGGCCCGCAGCGACATGGACGACGCCGGCTTCCGCCAGCAGATGCGGGAAGCCCTGCACGAATTCGTCGGCCAGCTCGACGACCGCCAGGTGGATTTCTTCCTCGACCGCCTCTTCTACGTCTGCGGCGATCCCAAGGAGGCCGCCACCCACCAGCGGCTCAAGGAAAGGCTGGCCCAGCTCGATGTCCAGCGCCGCACCCGCGGCAACTACTGCTTCTACTGCTCGGTGCCACCCCAGGTCTATCTCAAGATCGTCGAGCGGCTGGGGCAGGTGGGCCTCCACCAGGAGGGCGGCGAAGGCAAGGGCTGGTCGCGCATCATCGTCGAGAAACCCTTCGGCCACGATCTGGAAACCGCCGTGGAACTCAATCGCTCCCTGCACCGGGTCTTTGCCGAGCACCAGATCTACCGCATCGACCACTATCTGGGCAAGGAGACGGTGCAGAACATCCTGGTCTTCCGCCTGGCCAACTCCATCTTCGAGCCCCTGTGGAACCGCCGCTACATCGATCACGTGCAGATCACCGCCGCCGAGACCGTGGGGGTGGAGCATCGCGCCGGGTACTACGACCAATCGGGGGCCCTGCGCGACATGATCCAGAACCACCTGCTGCAGGTGCTCTGTGTCATCGCCATGGAGCCGCCCTCCTCCTTCGACGCCGACAGCGTGCGCACCGAGAAGCTCAAGGTGCTCAAGGCCATCCACCCGCTCAGTGTGGGTCAGGTCGATCAGCATGCGGTGCGCGGCCAGTACCGGGCCGGCCAATTGGGCGACCAGGAGGTGCGGGGTTATCTGGACGAGCCCGATGTGGCCCTCCGCTCGCGCACCGAGACCTTTGCCGCCCTGCAGCTGACCATCGACAACTGGCGCTGGCAGGGAGTGCCCTTCTATGTGCGCACCGGCAAACGCCTCAAACGCCGGGCCAGCGCCGTCACCTTGCAGTTCCGCCAGCCGCCCCACCTCATCTTTTCCAGCGACGAGGATCTGCAGCCCAGCACCCTGACCATCCGCATCCAGCCCGAGGAAGGCATCTCCCTCACCTTCAACGGCAAGATCCCCGGCCCCGATGTCAAGCTCGGGCCGGTGAAGATGGATTTCGACTACGCAACCACCTTTGGCGGGCGCAGCCCCGAGGCGTACGAAACCCTGATCCTCGACTGCCTGCTGGGCGACGCCACCCTCTACTCCAGCAGCGACTGGATCGAGAGATCGTGGGAGCTGCTCATGCCGGTGCTGGAGGCCTGGGGCGCCTCTTCGGCTACCCGCGTGCCTTCTTATCCGGCCGGCTCCTGGGGTCCCAAGGAAGCCGACCAACTCTTCGACCGGGAGTGGCGGCGATGGGCAGAACTCTGATCCTGGCCGGCGATATCGGCGGCACCAAATCCTACCTGGGGCTCTTTGCCGCCGACCCGGCGGATTTCACCCCGCTGGTCGAGCGCCGCTACGCCACCCGCAACTACGCCGATCTGGCCGCCATGCTGGCAGCCTTCATCGCCGAGACCGGCGAGTCTCCCCGGCGCATCGTCCTGGGCATCCCCGCCCCGGTGAATAAGCTGCCCATCCGCCCGGTGAACCTGCCCTGGGTCATCGACCCGGACCAGGTCCGCGCCGCCCTGAAGATCGACGACATCGTGCTGCTCAACGACCTGCAGGCCACCGCCTACGGGCTGCTGGCCCTCAAACCCTCCGACCTGCTGGTGCTCAACCCCGGCACCCCCGATCCGCAGGGCACCATCGCGGTGTTGGCCGCCGGCACTGGCCTGGGCGAGGGCGGCCTGTGTTGGACCGGCAGCCGTTACGTGACCCTACCCTCCGAAGGCGGCCACGTCTCCTTCTCGCCCACCAACGACCTCGAGGTGGGG
Source organism: Candidatus Latescibacterota bacterium (assembly GCA_020852055.1). Classification (GTDB taxonomy): domain Bacteria; phylum Latescibacterota; class UBA2968; order UBA8231; family UBA8231; genus SICG01. The sequence goes on along the minus strand of JADZBP010000196.1, from coordinate 5,593 downwards.
TTGTGGCGCTTCATGTGGGACCGCTTCCAGGAACATGTCAGCTGGGAGCGCATCGTCTCCGGGCCTGGCCTGGCCTGTATCTACGACTTCCTCAAAACCACCGGGCGGGGCGAAGAGCCCGAGTGGCTGAAGCAGGAGCTGGCAGCGGGTGATCCGGCCGAGGTCATCTCGAAGGCCGCCATGGCCGGCCGCGCCGACCTGGCGGTCCAGACCCTCGACCTCTTCGTTTCCCTCTACGGGGCCGAAACCGGCAATCTGGCCCTCAAGCTGCTGGCCACCGGCGGGGTGTACGTGGCCGGGGGCATCGCCCCCAAGATCCTCGACAAACTCAAGGCCGGTTCCTTCATGAAGGCCTTCCTGGCCAAGGGCCGCCTGCGCCCCAACCTGGAGGCCATGCCGGTGAAGGTGGTGCTCAACGACAAAACCGGCCTCCTGGGTGCCGCCTACTGCGGCGTCCACTCAACGATAGAAAGGTAAGACGATGAAAAAACGCGTGCGCGAGATCCTCAGCTGGTACGGCAGCGACAACCCCGGCACCCTGACCAACCTGGCCCGCCTGCTCAACCACGGCAAGCTGGGCGGCACCGGCAAACTGGTCATCCTGCCCGTGGACCAGGGCGTGGAGCACGGGCCGGGCCGCAGCTTCGCCCCCAACCCGGCCGGGTACGACCCGCGCTACCACTTTGAGCTGGCCATCGAAGCCGGCCTCAACGCCTACGCCGCGCCTCTGGGCTTCCTCGAAGCCGGGGCCCGCGACTACGCCGGCGACCTGCCCCTGATCCTCAAGCTCAACAACCGCGAGAACCTCAACAACGAGCGCGACCCCAACCAGGCGGTCACCGGCTCCATCGAGGCGGCCCTGCGCCTGGGCTGCGTGGCCATCGGCTACACCGTGTACCCCGGCTCGGCCCTGCGCATCGAGATGTACGAGAAACTGCAGGCCCTCACCGAGGAGGCCAAGCGCCACGGTCTGGTAGTGGTGGCCTGGTCCTATCCGCGCGGCTCGGCCATCAGCAAAGACGGCGAGACGGCCCTGGACGTGTCGGCCTACGCCGCCCAGATCGTCGCCCAGTTGGGCGCCCACATCATCAAGGTGAAGCCGCCCACGGCCTTCGTCGAGCAGGAGGAGGCCCGCAAGGCCTACGAGAAGGCCGGCATGCCCACCGGCACCCTGGCCGAGCGCATCAAACACGTGGTGGATTCGGCCTTTGCCGGCCGGCGGGTGATCATCTTCTCGGGCGGGGCGGCCAAAGGCGAGGCCGAGATCTACGAGGAGATCCGCGGCATCCGCGACGGCGGCGGCTTTGGCTCGATCATGGGGCGCAACGCCTTCCAGCGGCCCCGCGACAAAGCCCTGGAACTGCTGCAGAACGTCGTACAGATCTACGCCGGCAAGCTCTAGCCCGGCCCGTACCTGGAGGCTCCGCCCGGCCACCGGCGGAGCCTCTTCTTTTTGTCCCCTCTCTGCGGAGTTTTCAACATGCTTTTGACTGCCGAAGAACTGCGGGCCCGCGCCCAGAAGATCCGCCTGATCCTCACCGACGTCGACGGGGTGTGGACCAACGGCAAACTCTCCTACGTGCCCGGCACCGGCGAGGAGATGGTCGAGGTGAAGTCCTTCAACACCCAGGACGGCATGGCCTTTCGCTGGGCCCACACCGCCGGCCTCAAGACCGGCCTGATCAGCGGCCGCGAATCGCCCGGCGTCACCCACCGCGCCCGGATGCTGGGGGTGACCTACATCTACCAGAACTTCCTCGAGAAGATTCCGCCCTACGAGGAAATCCTCAAGCACTCGGGCCTGGGCGACGCCGAGGTGGCCTACCTGGGCGACGACCTGCCGGACGTGCCGCTGATGCGGCGGGTGGGGCTGGGAGTGGCGGTGGCCAACGCCCGCCCCCAGGTCAAAGGCTGCGCCCATTACATCACCGCCGCCCACGGCGGCGACGGGGCCATCCGCGAGGTGATGGAGATCATCATGGAGGCGCAGGGTATCTGGGCCAAGATCCTCGAAAAATACGGGGTGGCCTGAGGCCGGCCCACCCCTGGCCCAACTCCGGGAGCATTCCATGGGGAGCAGCTTGCGGGTGCGGGATGCGGAAGGCAACTGGCAGACCCGCTACGAGGAACTGCAGGAGATCCCCGGGCAACCGTGAAAGGAAGAAGCTGAGATGCCGCTGAACTACCACCTCATGCACCCCGGCGGCGAGAGCCTTCCGGGGGATCCGAACGCCGCCTTCTTCCTCGACGGGGTGTACCATCTGCACTACATCCTCAAACACCCCTTCGCCGGCAAGGAATCCTTCTCCTTCGTACACGTCACCAGCCCGGATCTGCTGCACTGGACCTGGCAGCCGACCAAGCTGCAGCCCTCCTTCACCGGCCACGGCATGTTCAGCGGCACCGGTTTCCTCACCAAGGAAGGCCGCCCGGCGGTGATCTACCACGGCCAGGCCTCGGGCTGCAACCAGATCGCCATTGCCCGGGACAACCAGCTTTCCGCCTGGGAGAAACCCTATCCTCTCGCAGTGAAAAATGCCGACGGCAGCGAGGCGAAGATCGGGTTCTGGGACCCGGACTGCTTCCTCGTCGGCGACACCTATTACGCCCTCTCCGGAGGCCGCAACCCGCCACTGATGAAGTCGGACGACCTGAAGCAGTGGCTCTATGTGGGCGACTTCATGGCCCACGACCTGCCGGACGCGGTGCTGGGCGAGGACATCTCCTGCGCCAATTTCTTCCGGCTCGGCGAGGAGTGGATGCTGCTGTGTATCAGCCACCCGCTGGGCTGCCGCTATTACCTGGGCGATTGGGACACCGAAGCCGAACACTTTGTGCCCAGGAAGCAGGGCCGGATGAACTGGCGGCGGGAAGACCAGGGGCTCTACGGGGTCCTCCACTGCACCGACTTCTTCGCTCCCGAGAGTGTGCTCACCCCGGATGGGCGGCGGGTGATGTGGGCCTGGCTCACCAAGCGGCACGAGCCGGCCGGGGCGTCCAACCTCGAAACCCTGCAGTCGCTGCCGCGCGAACTGAGCCTGCCCGCCGACGGGGTGCTGCGGATCAGCCCCCTGCGGGAACTGGAGTCGCTGCGCTACAGCCCCGTGGTGCGGCACGACCTCGCGGTCAGCGAGGTCTCCGCGTACGCCACCACCCAGGGCGGCAACCAGCGCACCCGGGTGGCCGAACTGCCGGGCGAGGCAGTGGAACTGCGCCTCACCCTCACCCACGACCAGGCCGCCCGCAAACTCTTCGGCCTGGTGCTCTTTGCCGATGACCCTGCCGGCGGCCTGCCCATCGTGCTGCGCCCCGACACCGGCACCCTGCGCGTGGGCACCACCGACGCCCCCTGTGCCCTCGCCGACCTGCCCGCCGGCGAGGACCTCGAACTGCGGATCTTCGTCGATCAGTATCTCGTCGAGGTCTTCGCCAACAACCGGCAGGCAGTGGTGGCCGCGTACGCCGGCGACCATCGCCGCACCGCCATCGACGCCTTCAGCATCGGCGACCCGACCACGATCAAGTCGCTCGAAAGCTGGCAACTCCGGCCGACGAACCAGGGGTTCCTCGCCGCGCAGGAAAACCGCATCTGGGCACCCGACACGCAATAGGCGCGGGGCGCTGAGGGAGGAGAGGAGAGGCCGATGCAGGACTCAATCAAGAGAGTCAGCGCCCTGATCAGTGGCGGGCAACCCGACCGGGCGCCGCTCTTCGATCTGTTGCGCAACGACGCCGTGCTCGAGTACTTCTCGGGCCAGCGCCTGACCCCCGAGAACACGCGGGAAACCGTGTACCGGGCCTATGCCCCGGCCATCGACGCCACCCGGCCGCTGGTGCGCCTGCCCGCCTCCGCAGGCACCACCCTCCTGCCCGACGGCCGCCGGCAGGTGCAGCAGCGCTGGACCGTGTGGACCGAGCACCGCGTCTACCCTGACGCAGCGGCCTACACCGCGGCCAAACGGCGGGAATTAGACGGGGCCGACCCTGCCGCCTGGACCCCTTCCCGGCAACAGGCCCTGGAGCAGGCCATGGGTCGCATCGCCGAGGAGCGGCGCCAGCTCGGCGAGGTCTTCTTCGTGCCCGGCCTCGCCGGCCCCGGCCTGATGGGTATCTACGGCGAGATCGGCCTCGAAGCCTTCAGCTACTGCCTCGCCGACGAGCCCGAGGTGGTGGTGGAACTGCTCGAGCGCAACACCCTGCATGCCATCTCGCTGGCCGAGCATTATCCCGCCGATCACGGCATCGCTCTGGGCTTCCTGGGCGACGATATCGCCTTCAAATCCGGCCCCCTGTTGAGCCCGGCCTGGATGAGGCAGCACTACTTTCCGCGCCTGGCCCGGGTGATCGCCGCCTGGCACGGCCAGGGGATCAAGGTGCTCTTCCATTCGGACGGCAATCTGCACCCCATCCTCGACGACCTGGTCGATGCCGGCATCGACGGCCTCAACCCCATCGAGGTCCTGGCGGGCATGGATATCGTCGCCATCCACCGGCGCCACCCGCAGCTCTTCATGGCCGGAGGTATCGACGTTTCACAACTGCTGCCTTTCGGCTCCCCGCAGGAGGTGCGCGACGCGGTCAAAAAAGCCATCGACGACGCCGGGGGCCGGATCATGGTCGGCAGCAGCACCGAACTGAACGACGAGGTGCCGCTGGCCAATTTCCTCGCCCTGCGCGAGGCGGTTCTCGACTACCGCTACTGAGCCGCCGATGAACTGGCTGGCCCACTTCCTGCTCGCCGAACCAACGCCCGCCTTTCGCGTGGGCAGCGTGTTGCCCGACTTCGCCCCGGCCGCGGTGCTGGCCGCCCTGCCGCCGGCCTTCCAGCCCGGTATCACCCAGCACCGCCAGGTCGATCTCTTCACCGATAGCCACCCGGTTTTCAACCGCAGCCGCCGTCGCTTCCCGTCCCCCTTCCGCCGTTTCGGCGGCATCCTCACCGACGTGTTCTACGACCACCTGCTCACCCGCCAGTGGACCTCCTACTCGGCAGTGCCCCTGCCGGCTTTCGCCGCCCAGGTCTATACCGCCATCGAGGATTGCCGCCCCGAGCTGCCGCCCGAGCTCTACACCCGCCTGGCGCGGCTGCGGGAAGCAGATCTCCTGGGTGCGTACGGGGAATTGGCCGGCATCGCCCGGGTGCTGGCCGGCATCGGCGGCCGCCTGCGCCGCCCTTTCGATCTGGCAGCAGCCCTGCCCCTCCTCGAAGCGCAGTACGGGGCGCTGCAGGAGGATTTCGACTGCTTTTTCCCGGAACTGCGCACCCACCTCGCCGCACCGTCCTGAGCTTGGCCCGGCAGGAGCGAGGAACTCAGGCTCTCGCCCCTTCGCGCCGGAGCAACTCGGCCTTGCGCTCCACCCCCCAGCGGTACCCGGAAAGGGACTCGTCCCGCCGCACCACCCGGTGGCAGGGGATGGCCACGGCCAGCGGATTGGCGGCGCAGGCCTGGGCCACGGCGCGGGCCGCTTTGGGCCGCCCGAGCTGTTCGGCGATCTGGGTGTAGGTGGCAGTGGTGCCGGGCGGAATCCGGCGCAGCACCTCCCAGACGCGCTGCTGGAAGGCGGTGCCGCGCACGTCGAGGGGAAGCTGGTG
>JADZBP010000195.1 GCA_020852055.1 Candidatus Latescibacterota bacterium | reverse complement strand
CTTCTGCCATCAGGGAGATGATCTCGCCGCCGGTGCGCTGATCTCCGGGGGTGCCGCTCAACAGACCGAACCACTGAAACACGGCTAAGAGCGAGCCGCTCTTGTCTTCGTTGAGCAGGAACTCCATCGCGATCACGGGACCGCCGGCCGGCAACGCCTCGTAGCATCGCCGCAGCAACTGCAGGCAGCGTTCGTCGTCCCAATCGTGGATGACGTGGGACATGAAGAAAACATCCGCTCCTTCCGGGTACGGATCGGCGAAGAAATCCCCGCAGACGAACTGCACCCGCGCCAAGGCTCCGGACGCACCAATCGCCTGCACTGCTGATTCCTGGCTATAGGGCAGGTCAAAGATGATGCCCCGCAGTTCGGGATACTGGGCGGTGAGGCCGACGAGAATCCCTCCCGTGGCGCCGCCCAGATCAACCACCAGGCGATAAGGGCGGAAGTCAAAAGCCCGCGCCAGGTCCTCTCCCCAGAGGATGCGCCAGTGGTGGCGCTGGGGAATATGAGCGGTCACCCCCGGCGCTCCCTGGGGGTTCTTGAGCCAGTCGGGCAGCGCGTCGGGCACGGGCTGGTTGGTCTGCGCCGCCTGTTTCAGGTGGTCGTAATCCTCATCTTCTCCTGGCGCCGGAATCCGGGGCCGGCGGCGCGCCCGTCCGCCTTCGAGGACGAACTCGCGCTGCGGGTCGTAGATGAAATAGCGGCTCTGGTCCACCCCGACGATTCCTATACAGGCGTTGGCGGCGAGGAGGATGGCCACCGGCCTTTTTTGCAGCCCCATCCGCTGGCTGATCTCATCGATAGAAGCCGGCCCTTCGCGCAGGGCTTCGTAGAGCCCCAGGTCCTCGGACAACAACGCGGCATTTTCGGCTCGCCAGACGTGGTGCATCTTGTAGAACACAAAGGGATCAGGACCAGTACGACCGTCGAGTGCCATCGCAACGCTCCCCTCGGTTAGATGTTCATCCAGTAGCTCAGTTTCACCAGGAACAGGTTCGACCCCTCGTCGGCGAAGCTCCGCCTCAGGTTGCCCCAGGGTTGCAGCTCGGGGTTGGCCGCCCGGTCCTGCCGCGCCTGCGACCAGACCAGGAAGAGGGTGCTGCCGGGCAGGTCCTCCCAGCGCAGCACCAGATTGCTGCGCAGCGAGCGCCGGCGGAAATCCGGGTTGAACGAGAGACCGGGGTACGGGGTGAAGGCATAACTCTTGGGTCGAGCCAGTTCCTTGTATTTTCCGTAGTCCCCCACCGCGACAAAGGGCTGCAGGTAGAGTTGCAAGGTCAGATCGCGGGTGAAAACCCAGCTGCAGCGGCCTGTCACTTCAAAAACCTGGCTCTCCAATTCCCCGTAGACGAAGTGATCCTGGGTCCCGTCTCCATTGTCGTCCACATTGGCCACCCACTGGGCGTCGTTGTTGTTCCGGGTGTAGCGCGGTTGCAGGCTGAACTCCACCTGGGTTGAAGGCCGTGCCTCGATCTGCAGACTCACCGAGCGCCAGGTGCTCCCCTCTGCATTTCGCTCCCAATCAACGCTGAAATCCCCGCCGACTGACTTGCGGCTGTCGCTTCCCACTCCGAACCAAGCACTCGTGCTGGCAGGCTTCTCGATGGGTGGTCCGCCTCGGGTATCCAGGTCGTCCAAAGTCTGGAACTTGTGTGTCACTCCTCCCCAGATCCACCAGTAGTTCTTCAGCTCAAGATCTGGACTGATACTGATTTCCTTCTGATACACGAGGCGATCGTAGTTCCAGCCGATGTTGACGTTTATATCGAGGTCCCGCTCGCGAAAGGGTCCGAAGGGCTGGTACTGCCTCGGGCCTAACCACGCTTGCAGAGCCTGGGTGCCCACCCGGGAGACAAATCCTAGGTCATTGATATCGAAGCCCGGCGACAAGGCCTCGTAGCGGATGTTGCCCTGCACTAGCCCTGAAGGTTTACCTAGTTCCGCTTGGGTGGCATAACCACTGCGGATGCTGCCAAAATCCTCGGCTCGACTGCCAACCACCTGGCCTGAGACCTGATACATGTTATTGTGCCAAAAGAGATTCCAGTCCATTCCCCCGGTATAAGCTGCTCCGGAATTGGCGCGGTTCACTGCGGTGGCCAGTACCCCGACATTGGAATTTCCCCTGAACAAGTCCTGCTGCAGCCGGCCCACTAGGTAGTTGGTGCGCGGCTCCACCAGGAAACGATGCACTCCCAGGCCTACAGATTCGCCTGTTGCATGCTCCTCTCCGGTGACCGCTTCGATCAACCCAAAACTGGTCTTTCCTGCGCTCTTCCCCGTCAGCTTGACCGCCCCCAGGATACTAGTGGACTCCGGCCTATTGGTCTCCTCATACCCCGCAGGGAGGCCCAAACGTCCAGGCTGTCGGCCGACCCGCCGCGAGTAGAAGAGCTGGAAGGGCGTCTGGAAGAGTTGGCCGCCCTCCACGAAGAAGGGCCGGCGTTCCTCATAGAAGGTCTCGAAGACCGAGAGATTGAGTACTGCCGGGTCCGCCTCCACCTGCCCGAAGTCCGGGTTGATGGTGGCATTCAGGGAGATATTGGAGGCCAGCCCGTAGCGCATGTCCACCCCCAGGTTGGTGAAAGAATCCCGGCCATTGGGGTTGGCAGAGTTTTGGGGCTCGAAGGTGGAGCGGGCTACCGCATAGGGGAGGATCTCCCGAGACTTGGGCGGGGAGATGCCCTTGATCCCCCGCAGGTCGCCGAAGCGGGAGACCCAGCCCTTCTCTTTTTCGAGGATAAACGCCCAGAAGACATTCTCCCTGGTATGGGTGGTGTAGCGGTCCACATTGAGCCCCATGATGTTCTCTTCCTGGGGGCTGAAACGCAAGATACTGAAGGGGATCTTGAACTCGGCACCCCACCCTTGGTCGCCAATATGCGCCCGACCATCCCACACCCCATCCCAGGTCCGATCTTGCTGATCGTCGTTGTAGTAGTAGCCATCAACCAGTGCCCCGGCAGTGGTGAGGAAGAAGGAATAGGCTGTCTGCCGATCAAGGTTTGAATCAATGCTCAAGTGGACCCAGTCGGCGCTATAGGGGAATTGATCTCTGCGGGTCAGGCCAGCGGCGATTTTGTCTGGCTCTTTGTCGTAGCACATGATGGCGACATAAAGCGACTTGTCGTCGTAGGCGAACTGGACCGTGGTGGAGTCGGTGGCCGGCTGCCCCTCGTTGGGGATGCGCTGGGTGAAGCCCCCGAAACGGGGCGCATGTTGCCAGGCCTCGTCGTCCAGCACCCCGTCGATCTTAGGGGCAGTGGGATTCACCCGCACGGCGACCATGGCCTTGCGGGGCGCTTCCTCTGCCCACATCCCCCCTGCCCCACCCAGCAACAACATAAAGACTACGGCAGGCAAAAACTTCATTGCGCCTGTCTCCTTCCTGGTTGAGGGAAAAACAAAACCCACCATCGAGGGGGCTATCGACGGCGGGTCGGGGTTGCACTCATCACGATGATCGCTCGCCTATGCGGTCTGCCGCACATGATACATTGGCAGAAAATACAATGTCAAGGAATTTCAGGGCCCCTCAACTGGCAGGCCGAAAAAGTGCGATCCACGACCTGGGGCCGGTCCCAAAAAACACTTGCCCGACCGACCCCGCAGTTTTACCTTTCGCTGCAGTTGCCCCGGAGGGGGCCGCCAGTCCGCGGTAAGGACAGAGTCCACCTCCCTCGTTCCTGAGATCATAAACCTTCTTTCTGCCTGTACATGCGGACCGCAGGCGCTATCCAGGAAAGAGGGTTGCCATGTCCAAGTCCCTTCCCCCCCATTTCAACCTCCGCCAACTGAAGATCCAGGCGAAGGAGCTCCTCAAAGCCTACCAGACGCGCGACCCCGAGGCGCTGGCACGGTATCGGCAACACCACCCCCAGCACCAGAAGTCGTCTGACCCACGCCTGATCGAGGCCGGTCTGACCCTCCAGGACGCGCAACTGGTCATGGCACGGGAATACGGCTTTGATAGCTGGCCCAGACTGACTGCGGCCATAGGCGATGCCCCCACCTCCCGGGCTCCAGCGGATGGGTTTGTCGGGAACAGTCCCGCTGCAGACCGAATCCGCGCGGAGATGGACCGTGCCGCCGCGAACGATCTCCCGGTGCTCATCCTCGGGGAGAAGGGGGTGGGGAAACGCCTGGTGGCCCGGACCATCCACGCGTTGAGCCGGCGCAGTGCCGGACCACTGCTACACCTGACCTGCGATGCGGCAAACGGGCTTCTCTGTGAAAGCGAACTCCTCGGATATGAACCCGGAGCGTTTACCGGAGCCAACACCTCACAAGCCGGAAGTCTCCAGCTCGCTGAGGGCGGTACCCTCGTACTCGAGGAGATTGGCGACCTCCAATCCGCCGCACAGGCCAAGCTGCGACACTTCGTCGAACGCGGCGTTTACCGGCGTCTTGGCGGAACACAGGACCTGGCCGCAGATACCCGCCTCCTGGGGACCAGCAGCCGGGATCTGGCGTTGTTGGTCAAATCGGGATCATTCCGCGAGGATCTATACTACCAGTTCCAGGTGCTGTGTATCGAGCTACCTCCGCTTCGCGATCGTGTGGAGGACATTCCCACACTAGCCAATTTCTGCGCTATGAAACTGGGCACGGGCCACCGCGAGACGCCGCGGTTCAGCCCAGATGCCCTCGCGCTGCTCAGGGCTCACAGCTGGCCGGGCCATGTGCGGGAACTCAAAAGCACTGTGGAACGCGCGGTAGCCGAGGCCACCGGGGAAACGATTGCCGCGGCGGCCATCCGGATAGATTCCCCTGCCAATACCCAAGCGGAATAAGGACGCGTAATGGGCGGTGGGCGGGAGCCATCCCAGTGGTAGCTCCCGCCCCTGCCTGCGGTCTGGCCCTTGTATGGTGCAGTACCTCCGATGCCGAGGATGGTCAGCCTAGAGTCCTCGGACCTCACCGCTGTTGTTGCCCGTCTGCAGGGGGCACTGCTCAGGGACTCCGCCCGTAGTACGCCGGCCCCCGCTCAAGCTGTGGCCGCCGGCTGAGGGTGGGATTGCACGAAAATTGGTCCCAGCCTGCCCTGAGAAGGAAAGCCAGGCTCAAGAAGACCACCACCACCAGGTAAAGGTAGCCCGCCTCGGCGAACCAACCGCTCAGGGTATTTCTTGGTCTCGAGTCCATACGACCATACCTCCTTTCTTCTGGCCGAAGGCCAAAAACAAAACCCGCCGTCGAAATCTCTTCGCCGGCGGGTCCACGTTGCGCGCATCCTGAGGTGCGCTCGTTTATCCTGT
>JADZBP010000194.1 GCA_020852055.1 Candidatus Latescibacterota bacterium | reverse complement strand
CTTCTGCCATCAGGGAGATGATCTCGCCGCCGGTGCGCTGATCTCCGGGGGTGCCGCTCAACAGACCGAACCACTGAAACACGGCTAAGAGCGAGCCGCTCTTGTCTTCGTTGAGCAGGAACTCCATGGCGATCACGGGACTGCCGGCCGGCAACGCCTCGTAGCAGCGCCGCAGCAACTGCAGGCAGCGTTCGTCGTCCCAGTCGTGGATGACGTGGGACATGAAGAAAACATCCGCTCCTTCCGGGTACGGATCGGCGAAGAAATCCCCGCAGACGAACTGCACCCGCGCCAAGGCTCCGGACGCACCGATCGCCTGCACTGCTGATTCCTGGCTATAGGGCAGGTCAAAGATGATGCCCCGCAGTTCGGGATACTGGGCGGTGAGGCCGACGAGAATCCCTCCCGTGGCGCCGCCCAGATCAACTACCAGGCGATAAGGGCGGAAGTCAAAGGCCCGCGCCAGGTCCTCTCCCCAGAGGATGCGCCAGTGGTGACGCTGAGGAATATGGGCGGTCACCCCCGGCGCACCCTGGGGGTTCTTGAGCCAGTCGGGCAGCGCGTCGGGCACGGGCTGGTTGGTCTGCGCCGCCTGTTTCAGGTGGTCATAATCCTCATCTTCTCCTGGTGCCGGAATCCTGGGCCGGCGGCGCGCCCGCCCGCCTTCGAGGACGAACTCGCGCTGCGGGTCGTAGATGAAATAGCGGCCCTGGTTCACCCCGACGATTCCTATACAGGCGTTGGCGGCAAGCAGGATGGCCACCGGCCTTTTTTGCAGCCCCATCCGCTGACTGATCTCATCGATCGAAGCCGGCCCTTCGCGCAGGGCTTCGTAGAGCCCCAGGTCCTCGGACAACAACGCGGCTTTTTCAGCTCGCCAGACGTGGTGCATCTTGTAGAACACAAAGGGATCAGGACCAGTACGACCGTCGAGTGCCATCGCCACGCTCCCCTCGGTTAGATGTTCATCCAGTAGCTCAGTTTCACCAGGAACAGGTTCGACCCCTCGTCGGCGAAGCTCCGCCTCAGGTTGCTCCAGGGTTGCAGCTCGGGGTTGGCCGCCCGGTCCTGCCGCGACTGCGACCAGACCATGAAGAGGGTACTGCCGGGCAGGTACTCCCAGCGCAGCACTAGATTGCTGCGCAGCGAGCGCCGGCGGAAATCCGGGTTGAACGAGAGACCGGGGTACGGGGTGAAGGCATAACTCTTGGGTCGAGCCAGTTCCTTGAAATTCCGGTAATCCCCCACGGCCACGAAGGGCTGCAGATAGAGTTGCAGGGTCAGGTTCGGGGTAAAGATCCAGTTGCAGCGGCCCGTCAAGTCAAAGACCTGGCTCTCCAGGTCGCCGTAGACGAAGTGATCCTTGGTTCCATCCCCGTTGTCGTCCACATTGGTCACCCACTGGGCCTGGTCGTCGTTCCAGGTGTAGCGGGGTTGCAGGCTGAGTTCCACTCGGGTCGAGGGATGCATCGCCAACAACAGGCTGGCAGAGCGCCAAGTGCTGCCCGGTTGGTTGCGCTCCCAGTTGAACCTGAAGTCCTCGTTGAAGGGTTTGCTGTTGTCGCCGGTCAGTCGAATCCAGGCATAGGTGCTGGCCGGCTTCTCAATGGGCGGCCCACCCCGGGTGTCCAAGTCGTCCAGGGTCTCGAAGCGGCGGACAGCGCCACCTCTGATCCGCCAGTAGTTCTTCAGGGTCAGCGAGGCATAGAACTCCAGTTCCTTCTCGTAGGTGAGGCGGTCGTAGTTCCAGCCGGTGTTGCCGGTCAGAGAGAAGTAACGGTAGCGAAAAGGCCCGCGGGTCTGGTACAGGGGCGTCTCCAGCCTGGCTACCACCGCCTGTCTGCCGGCGCGGGGGATGAAGCCCAGATCGTTGATGTCGAACCCCGGCGACACGGCCTCGTACTGGAGGAAACCCTGCACCAGACCGGCTCTTTTGCCCACCTCGGTCTGAGCCGCGTAGCCGCTCTGGGTTTGGCCGAAGCTCTCGGTACGGCTGCCGGCCACCTGGCCTGATGTCTGATAGGTATTCTGGTGTGCAAATAGGCTCCAGTCCACCCCGCCGGCATAGGAGGTCCCGGAGCTGGCGCGGTTGACGGCCGTGCCCAGCACCCCGACGTTGGAATTCCCCTTGAGCAGGTCCTTCTGCAGCCGGCCCACCAGGTAGTTGGTCCGCGGCTCCAACAGGAAGCGGCCCGCACTCGTCCCTGTGCCGACGAGGGTAGCGTGTTCCTGGCCGGTGACGGCCTCGATCAACCCGAAACTGGTCTTGCCGGCGCTCTTGCCGGTCAGCTTGGCTGCCCCCAGGATGTTGGTGAACTCGGGCAGGTCGGTCAGGTGGTAGCCTGAAGGAGGGGAGAACCTCTCCGGTTGCCGACCGATCCGCCGGGAATAAAAGAGCTGAAAAGGCGTCTGGAAGAGCTGGTTGCCCTCGACGAAAAAGGGGCGGTGTTCCTCGTAGAAGGTCTCGAACACCGACAGGTTCAATACCGATGGGTCGGCCTCTACCTGGCCGAAGTCCGGATTGATGGTGGCGTTCAGGGAGATATTGGAGGCCAGCCCGTAGCGCATGTCCACACCCAGGTTGGTGAAGTAGTCCCTGCCATCCGGGTTGGGGCCGCTCCTGGGCTCAACGGTGGAACGCGCCAGGGCGTAGGGCAGGATCTCCCGTGATTTGGGCGGGGAGATGTCCCTGATTCCCCGCAGGTCGCCGAAGCGGGAGACCCATCCCTTCTCCTTTTGGGGGATGAAGACCCAGAACACGTCCTCCTGCTTGCGGCTGGAGTAGCGGTCCACCTGGAGGCCCATGGTGTTCTCGGCTTGAGGGCTGAAGCGCAGGACGCTGAAAGGGATGCGGAACTCGGCGGCCCACCCGCGATCCCCGATATGGGCGCGTCCTTCCCACACGCCGTCCCAATAGTCGTCTTCCCAATCATCGTTGTAGTAGTACCCGTCCATCCGCCCTTCCGCTGCGGTGACAAAGAAGGAGTAGGCGGTCTGGCGGTCGAGGTTAGAATCAATGCTCAGGTGCACCCAGTCGGTGTTTTGGTACCCCTGGTCCCGCCGGTTCAACCGGGCCACGATCTTTCCGGGCTCCTGGTCGTAGCACATGATGGCGGCATAGAGCGCCTCGTCGTCGTAGGCGAACTGGACCGTGGTGGAGTCGGTGGCCGGTTTGCCCTCGTCCGGGATGCGCTGGGTGAATCCCCCGGAGCGGGGCGCATGTTGCCAAGCCTCGTCGTCCAGCACCCCGTCGATCTTGGGAGGTGTGGGATTCACCCGCACGGCGACCATGGTCTTGCGGGGTGCTTCCTCTGCCCCCACCCCCCCTGCCCCACCCAGCAACAGCAAAAAAGCTACGGCAGGCAAACACCTCATTGCGCCTGTCTCCTCTCTGGTTGAGGGAAAAGCAAAACCCACCGTCGAAGGGGTTATCGACGGCGGGTCGGGGTTGCACTCATCACGATGATCGCTCGCCTATGCGGTCTGCCGCACATGATACATTGGCGGGAAATACAATGTCAAGGAGTTTCGCCGATCCCCAGGACCCGCGCGATCGGTGTTATTCCGGGCGACTCGGGAAACGGACTCTCCAGGCCATCGCATAAAAACAGGTTAGCGAGCACCCGCAAAACAAGAAGGGGATGCAGTGCAAATCTGCATCCCCTTTTGGTGTCCCATTTTTCGTAGTTAAAGATATGGAAATTCAGGAAAAATGTCAAGATAAAAAACGACATAATTCTTTTATATTCAATTATTTATGTTGTTATTACTGCTCTTTTTTTGTACCTTCCTTCCGTTCCGCTTTCACCCGAGAAAGGAGGCGGTATGGCTGAGGAAGGTCGTGCTATCCAGGGAGAGGGACTCCAGGTCCAAGGGGGCCAGGTGGTGATCGGGGCGTGGTCCAAAGATCTGATGCAGGTAGTGGCGCAGTGCGCCCAGCTGCGGGGGTTGCTGCGCGAGGGCAGGATCGAGGACGCCCGCCTCTTCCTCCAGGCTCACAGGGCCGAGGAGCAGGCCGCGCTGGTGACCTTTGACGGGTGTCCTGAAGAGGTGTTGTCCCTCACTGGCATGGATGCCCATGGCCTGCCGGGCTACCGAACCGCAGTGGTGGATTTGCTGCCCACTGAGATCTTGACCAGCCTGATCGCCCCTCCCCTGGCGGAGGAGCGGTTCAATGTGGAGGTGCTTCGGGCCCTGTCGCCAACGGCCTTTGCGCGCACGGTGGAGGAGACTCTCGACCCGGTCTACCAGCAGGAGTTGCGCATCAAGGTCTCCTGGGAATGGCTGGAAGCCGTGGCCGCGTTGGCCGATCCCAGCAAGGCCGCTGCCTTGTTGCGGCAGACAGACTCGGCGCTGCTGGAAGAGGCCATCCTCGACCGGCTGGATCATCTGGATCTGGGGGCGGTGGTCGCCGGTGTGGCGGATGGGGCGTTCACTTTTTCGCGGCTTCAGGCCTTTGTGGAGGGCCTGACCGGAGGACGCCCCGGGGATTACATCGAAGATGTGGCGACTGCTGCGGTGTTGGATGCCCTGTACGAGGCGGCGCCCGAGTTGCTGAGCCAACTGGTGTGCAGCGCTGCCAGACGCATGGGAGGGGTTTGAGGATGGACAAGCTGGTGCTGCCAGATCTCAACCAGATCCCCCTCGGGACCGATAGCTTTCTCGGCAAAGCCCTGGCGCTGGGCCGGCAATTCGACCGGCTGCCCGAGTCCCTGGGCGATGCCCTCATAGCCTACCTGCGCGCCCACGCGCTGGCCTTTGCCCAGCGGTACCGCACCGGCATCGGCATCGGCCGGGAGCGGTTGGAGCGTGGACTGAAACAGGCCTTCATCTGTGTAGACCTGGAGCTGGAGACGCGCTCCGCCGGCGACCTGAACCAAGCTGTGGACCTACTGGCCGGCGGAGAACTAGAGCCCCTGCGCCAGCGCGGCTGGGAAGAGGCCCTTGTCCGTCTGGCCCGTATGCGCACCCAGGCCCGCGCCTGGAGCCCGTGCCGGGAGGTGCTATTCCTGCGGGAGAGCAAAACCCTGCTCAAGGAATGGTGCCAGCTCGTGCCGGAAACCTGGACGAGCTGCGATCTGCAGGGAGAGGAGATCTGGCTTGATCCACGTCAGGACTATCGGCGCTTTCAGGCACTGGAGATCCAGATAAGCTTTTTGCGCTCCCTGCCAGCGGCCTCGCTGGAGGGACTGCTGCAAGCAGCTCCCAGGGGTGGGGCGTTTGCGGACGTGCTGCGACAGCTGGTGCTTGCCCTGGGTCTGGGTCTGGAGCGGTTGACCGCAACGCCAGGCGAGGTGAAACAGTTTCACCAGGCCTGTTTCAGGGCGGGGAAGATGCTCCCCGCCCTGAAAGATCAGATCCTGGGTTTATTCGCTACCCATCTCGAAAAAGCCCTGCCATACGGCCTGGACAAGGCAACCCTGAGCCAGGGGCTGGCAGCGCAGATCGCGGTGCTCGAACAGACGGCTCCCGAGAGGCTGGAGCGGTTGTTCATCGTGAGCCCCTGAGCTGTTGGAATACCCCATCATGGATTGCGGCCGTAGTACGCCGGTCCCCTTTCGATGGAGGATATCCTGTTGGTGGTTGGGCTCCACGAGAAGCGGTCCCACCCTTCTCTGACCAGAAAGACCAGACTGACGAAAACCACCACCACCACGTAGAGAAAACCCACCTCGGTGAACCAGCCGCTCAGGGTATTTCTCGGTCTCGAGTCCATACGACCATACCTCCTTTCTTCTGGCCGAAGGCCAAAAACAAAACCCGCCGTCGAAATCTCTTCGCCGGCGGGTCCACGTTGCGCGCATCCTGAGGTGCGCTCGTTTATCCTGT
>JADZBP010000193.1 GCA_020852055.1 Candidatus Latescibacterota bacterium | reverse complement strand
GCCGGTGCTCGCCCCACTGCACCGCGCGGTCGGGCAGGGCCGGCGGCAAGGCGGGGCCCAGGGTGTCGCGGATCACCGGCTGGGGCTGGACCGGGACGGGCTGCTGCTGGCTGTCGGCCACCCGCCCGAGGGCCACCACCTGCAGATCCTGGCGCTCGCCGAAGCGCTCGCGCAGGTCGTAGGGGTTGTCCACCGCCACGTAGAAGAGGCCGGTGCTGCTGTCCACCGCAGCGCAACTGGCGGGCGCCCCCACCAGGCGGTAGGTCTCCAGCGGCTGCAGCGAGAGCGGGTCGTAGCGCACCGCGAAGCCCGCCCCCAGCGAGGAACCGGCCGAGTCGGCGGCTGCCACCACCAGGTACGGGCCGTTGTGGGCCACTGCCCGCGGGAAGGCACCGGTATAGAGTTCGCCCACCTTGATCAGGGGCTCGGTGCCAAAAACCTCGACCATGTCCACCTCGGTATTGTGGCGGCTGTCGATCAGGCCGTGGGTGACGATCATCTCGGGGGTGGCGAAGTACCCGGCGCTGATGGTGTAGAGGCGGTGCCCGTCGGCGCTGAGCTGCAGTTCGAGCACCGGGCCCTCGGTATCGGCCTGGCCCTCCAGTTCGAGCTGGCCGTCGGCCAGGCCGATGCGGTACTGGAGCACCTGGCGGTGGGTGGCCAGGTACAGGCGCCGGCGGGTGGGGTCGATCTCCAGCAGGCCCACCTCGGGCAACTGCGTCTGGGTGCGGGCCGCCGCGTCGAGCAGGTAGCTCTGCCCGTAGGTGGTGAACCCCTTCCAGAATTCCAGCACCGAGGTGGAGTACAGGTACGGCGGCCGGCCGGCGGCCAGGTACGCGGCCGAGAAGCTGAGCGGGATGGAGGCCAGGGGCTGCTGGCGGTCCAGGTCCACCACCCCGATCTCGGTGCCGCCCGAAAGGGCCACGTAGAGCAGGTTGCCGTCCATGCTCAGGTTCAGGTCCGAGGGGCGGGGTCCCACCACCACCTGGCGTTCGAGCTGGCGGGTGGTGCGCGAGATCACATAGACCTGGTTGCCGTCGAAGTCGGCCAGGTAGAGATAGGGCCGGCGCGGGTCGAGCACAATCTCGGAAAGCGCCGAGCCCAGGGGGATCAGTTCCTGGCTGCCCTGGTCGCGGCCCCAGACGCCGCGGCCCCAGGTGGGCACCTCGGTCTGGCAGGCGCAGAGGCCCAGCAACAGGACTGCCCGGATCAGGCGCAGGCGCCAGTATGGGTGTGGCATCGGTTCACCTCCGGCGCGGCTTCAGGGCAGATAACCGCGCCCCTCCTCGAAATGGAATTGCCGGTCCACCGGCAACCCGGCAAAGGTCTCGACCCGGCCGCCGGGCCAGCGCACCTCCAAGCTGTCGATATGGGTCTTCCCGCACAGGCCGAAGTGGAGGCGCAGATCGTTCTGCGAGCAATAACTGCCGCCGGCGCGCACCTCGCGGACCAGGCGCAGCGGCCCGGCGCTGAGCCGCACCCGGGCGCCGAGGGCGTCGCGGTTGCCGGCCGCCCCCTGCAGGCTCACCCTCACCCAGTGCTCGCGGTTGCCGCCGTCGTTGCGCAGCAGTTCCGCCGGCCCGCCGACATTGATCACCACCAGGTCGAGGTCACCGTCGTCGTCGTAATCACCAAAGGCCGCCCCGCGGCTGGAGCGGGCGACCAGGAAGGGCGGCCCCGACTGCCCCGAGACCTCGGTGTACGCCCCCTGCCCCTCGTTGTGGAAGAGCTGGTTGGGCTGGCCGAAACTGATACTTTCGCTGAGCAGGTCCATGTCCTCGTGTACGTGCCCGTTGGCCACAAAGAGATCGAGCCAGCCGTCGTTGTCGTAGTCGAAGAAGCCGGTGCCCCAGCCCACGTATTGATAGGAGGGCAGGGCCAGGCCGGCGGCCTGGGTGACATCGGCAAAAGCGCCCTGGCCCAGGTTGCGGTAGAGCGAATTGTACTCGAAGACAAAGTTGGTGACAAACAGGTCCATCCGCCCGTCGCCGTCGTAGTCCCCCGCGTCCACCCCCATGGCCCCCGAGGTATTCCCCGACTCGTCGAAGGCCACCCCCGCCCACAACGCCGTCTCGGTGAAATGGCCCCCGTCGTTGCGGTAGAGCTGCTTAGGGGTGCGGTCGTTGGCGACGAAGAGGTCGACATCGCCGTCACCGTCGTAGTCGGTGGCTAGGCTGCCCATGCCTTTGCCGCCGCTGTGGATGCCCGCCGCTGCCGTGACCTCGGCGAAGCGGCCATCCCCCAGGTTGCGGTACAGGGCGTCGGGCTGGTCGGCGTAATCGCGGGGGCCGGGGTAAGCGCGGTACCCCTCGTGCAGCGAGGCCAGGCTGCGCTCCTGCGGGTCCTGCGGATCGAAGGCCAGGTAGTTGGCGACAAAAAGATCCAACTGCCCGTCGTTGTCGTAGTCTAGCCAGGAGCAGGCCACACTCCAGCGCGGATCGGCCACGCCGGCCCGCTGGGCCACCTCGGTGAAGCGGCCCTGGCCCCCGTTGCGGTACAGGGCGTTGGGGCCATAGTTGGTCACGTACAGGTCCTGATCCCCGTCGTTGTCGTAGTCGGCCGCGGCGCAGCCCATGCCGTAGCCCCCGTCGGTGATGCCCGCGGCGGCGGTGACCTCGGCGAAACGGCCCTGGCCCTCGTTGCGGTACAGGGCGTCGCTGGCCTGTGGGCGCCGGTCCCCGCCCGGAAACAGGCCGTTGACCAGGAAGAGGTCGAGGTCGCCGTCGCTGTCGCTGTCGAAGAACCCGGCGCCGGACCCGGTGCTCTCGAGGATATTGTCGATGGGCGGCTTGCCGTACACATGCACGAAATGGATGCCCGACGCGGCAGCCACCTCGGTGAAAACGGGCAATTGCGGCCGCGGGGCCTCCACCCTGGTTTCACCCAGGGGGATCACCACCGGCTGCAGGCGGAAGAGCAGCCCGGCGCGGCCGCCGGCGCGGAGCTGCACCCAGGCACTGTCGGCGCGGTAGCCAACCATGCTCACCCTCAGGGTGTAGCTGCCCGGCGGCGCCTCCAGCACAAAACGCCCCTGCCCGTCGCAGAAGGCGCCCAGGGTGGCCGAGACGGACAGGTTGGCCCCGGCCAGCGGCGCCCCGGTCCGGGCGTCGAGCACCTGGCCGCTGAGGGCGGGCAAGGGTTCGGCAGCGGCAGAGCGGCTCAGGAGGAGCAGGCAGAGGAGGAACCCCACGGCGAGGTCCAGGCCGCGGGCGGGTTTGCGGCTCTGGCGACCCGCCAGCAGACCAGAGACCGGCAGCCCCGGCTCCGCTGCCCTGCGCCCCCTGTTTCTCGACTCGGCCATGGCGGGTTCATGGTCCGTAATAATAGAGTTGGGTGAAAAGGCCGCTGCCCACGGCCGCCGCGCTGCGGTACCGCCAGTGGACCCGGCAGGTAAAGAGGCCCGGCAGCGAGCGCAGCAGCCCGAAGACCAGTTCCCGCTGGGTGGTGTCCGACCGCCACCAGCGGCCCTGGGTTTCGATGCCCCAGCGCGGGTTGACCGGCAGGATCTGGGTCAGGCCCAGCAAGAGGCCCCAGGCCCGGCGGCCCTCGTCGGCGCCCAGGTCCGCCTCGCCCCGCAGGGTGGTGAAGGGCTCGTGGTGGATGAGCACCCCGTCCACGGCGGCTCGCCAGGTGGCGGTTGCCCGGACCTGGCCGGGCCGGTGCGGCCGGCCCTGCAGCAGGGAGAAACCGTACTGGACCTTGCGATAGGCCGGCAACCCCAGCCGGGCCGACCACAACCCCGCCCCCGAGCGCAGCCGCGGCGCCTCGCCGCTGCCCAGGGTGGCGGCCCCGGCCAGCTCGAAGGGGCCCCAGCGGCCACGGGCGGCCAGGCCCCAGTCCTGGGTGAAGCCCAGGCTCGGCTCGCCCAGGCTCTGCAGGACCTGTCCGCGCAGGGCCAGGGCCGGGACCAGGCCAAAGGGCAGGTCGAAATGCCCCAGGCGCACCTGGGCGCCGGTGCGGGGTTCCTCGAAACGCAGCCAGGTGTCGCGGGCCCGCAGCGCCACCCGCCGGGAAACCGGGTCGTAGGCCAGCTGGAAATGGAGGTCGAGCACCGAGGCCTGCCACTGGCCCGGCACGCTGCGGGACGCTTTCCAGAAATACTCGAAGCCCAGCGCGCTCCGGGGCGATTCGGGCGAGGAGCGCAGTGCTCCGGCGCGGGTGCAGAAGGCAGCCAGGTTCACCTCTTTGTAGAGCAGCTGCTGGTCGGCGCCTCCCCTTGCAGCACAGACCACCAGCAGCGCCACCACCAGGGCGAGGTGGGCCATCTCAGAACCGGAACGCGGCCCGGGCGGTGAAGCCGTAGAAGCGGTCCCGCAGCCAGTTGTGGTCCCCGGTCTGGCCGCGCAGGTAGTCCTCAAGCCAGCCGGCAGGTGGCAGGTGGCGGCTGCGCAGGTGCTGGTAGAAGAACCCGGCGGCCAGTTGCGCCGGCACCGCCTGCAGGGTGTAGACCAGTTCGGCCTGGCCGGCAAGGCCGCGCACCTTCGTCCGGCCGAACCAGCGCTCGTCGAGGGCTTCTTCCCGGTACACCACCTGGTACTGGTACCGCCCGGCGGCCTCGTTTTGCAGGCCGGGGAAATAGAGCGCCTCTCCCTGGAGGGCCAGCCGGCCGACCAGCGGCACCAGTGGCCGCAGACCCAAGCCCAGGCCGCGGGCCTCGTTGTGGGCCTGCTCGCGGCCACTGCCGTAGTGGCGCTGGTCCGAAATGAGCTGCACCGCGGCGTCCAGGTCGTAGCGGGCCAGGCGCCAGACCACCACCACCCCACCGTAGGCCCAGGGCCGGTACTCGAGGCTGAGGGTGAACTGCTCGCGGTTGTCGGCCAGATCGAATTCCTTGCGGCTGTGGAAACGCGCATCGTCCAGCGCGGTGGCGCCCACCCCGGTGAAATCCCCGGAGAGGTAAGCGGCCCCGGCGGCCAGTTTGCCGCCCAGCAGTTCGAGGCGCAACTGCGGCCCGGCCATGCCGGCCTGCGGGGCCAACGAAAACCCACCCCACTGCCAGCGCCCGTAGTAGTAGCGCACCTCGGCGCTCAGCCGCACCGGGCGCGGCGCCTCGGCTGCCGGCGCCGATCCATCCGCCAACACCAGCAGGCCCAGGGCCACTATCAGTCTAGGAATACGCATCTGCACCGCAACAGGACGGGAATGGACGGATTG
>JADZBP010000192.1 GCA_020852055.1 Candidatus Latescibacterota bacterium | reverse complement strand
TCGGCCAGCTCTGTATCCCCTTTTCCTTCATAGCTATAGACTGGAGTAACAGAGTGGTCTTCCCCGATCCTGACGCACCCACCAATAGGTGCGTTTCGTTCACAGGTAAGACAGTCATGGGGTTCCCTTTCTCCCGGGCCGAGCGAGATTGGAGACCGCCTTAATGATTGTTCGTAATGGGCCTACCATTTAACGTACGTATGTCATGTAGTTTTTGTTTTTGTACCTTTGCCGTCCCTCAGCCCCTCTCCCACCCTTTCTATCTATCATTAGAAGTAGGGCGGGTGGCGTACCTCACTGAGCTATCGATCGCGAAGCTATCGCCCGGTTCAACCAACCGTCCGTCCGGGTGCCTTTGCTACTGATTTGACCGCTTCTCATCGTTAATCCGGGTTCACCTTGGCCCTCGCCCCAGACCACCTTGATCACCTTCCAGCCGGCGCCCCGGAAGATGCCCTCGAGTTCCTGGATGATCTTGGCGTTGCCGCGCACCGGCCCGTCGAGGCGCTGCAGGTTGCAGTTGACCACAAAGGTCAGGTTGTCCAGCTTCTCGCGCCCGGCCAGGGCGATGGCGCCCATGGTCTCGGGCTCGTCCATCTCGCCGTCGCCCAGAAAAGCCCATACCCGCGACGCCCCCGTGTCCTTCAGGCTACGGTCTACCAGATAGCGGTTGAAGCGCGCCTGGTACGCGGCCAGCAGGGGCCCTAGGCCCATGGAAACGGTGGGGAACTCCCAGAAGCCCGGCATCAACCAGGGATGGGGATAGGACGAGAGCCCGCCGCCGGGCCGCAGCTCGCGGCGGAAATTCTCCAGATGCTGCTCGGTCAGCCGGCCTTCGAGAAAGGCGCGGGCATAGATGCCGGGCGCGGCGTGGCCCTGAAAGTAGATCTGGTCGCCACCCTGTTCCCGGTCCTTGCCGTGAAAGAAGTGGTTGAAGCCCACTTCGTAGAGGGTGGCGGCTGAGGCGTAGGTGGAGATATGGCCGCCGGGCGCCGCCTTGTCGTGATTGGCGCGCACTACCATGGCCATGGCGTTCCAGCGCACCAGACTTTTGATGCGGCGCTCGATCTCGCGGCTGCCCGGGTAGGGCGGTTGTTTGCTGCGGGGAATGGTGTTAATGTACGGCGTGTGTACACTGGAGGATTGGCTGACGCCAGCTTTTTCCGCCTGGATCTGGAGTTGGGCTAGCAGGTACTGCACCTCGGCGGGGGAGCGCTGCTCCAGGACATAGTCCAGCGAGTCGAGCCATTCCTGGAGTTCGAGGTCCAGTTCGCCATTGGCGCCAATGCCGTCCTTGTCGAGTTCGTTCATCGCTGGCTGCGGATCCTCCTGGAAGATCAGTCGTCCATAAAATACGCCGATGAGCCGGGGTGAACTGGCTCATGGATACTGCCCAAACCTCAATAAGGTAATACGCTCCGCCCGATACCGCAAAACGCCCCAGCCCACCCCACACCCCTGTGGAGAAGCATGCCGGTTCCCACCCTTCGCCCCGCGCAGAAAACCTTGTGGGGCAGCCTGTTGATCTCCGTGCTGCTGCACCTGGCGGGCATCGGTCTGATCGAGTACGTGTGGTGGGGAGCCGGCGACGAAAGGCTGGTGAAGGTGCGGCTGGTGCAGCCCCCCCGCATGAGGCCGGTGCGCCTGGAGGTGGTGCCGGTGGCGGGCGGGCAGGCCGAGCCGCTGACGCGCATGGAGCGCCTGAACGCCGAGCCGGCGGTGCCGCACTACCTGAACGAGGCGCAGTCGGCCTTGGCCGGCGAGCTGGCCGGCGGGGCGGGACAGGGAATGCCGGGTGGGCAGGAAGGGCCGCCCCGCAGCCCGGACGGCGGGCCTTTGGCCTTTGGCGGCAGTGGTCCGGGGGCGCGGGGGCCGGGGGCCTATGCCGCGCCGGGGGAACGCGGGCCGGCGCTGGGCGGCCTGGCCAAGCCGGGCACCGGGCGAGAGGCGGACCGCAGCTTCGACCTGTTGCGCATCCAGGATATGGCGCGGGCCAACAAGGACCACGCCGCAGTGATCCCCAACTGGGCCAGCCGGCGCGACCTCAAAGGGTACGTCAACATCACCCGGGTGAAGGGGGTGGGGTTTGCATCGGGGATCGTCGAGGAATTGGCCCGGTACATGACCGACTACACCCAGGTGCTGGTGCAGGCCCAGCCCGGCTTTTACGAGTACTTCCTCAACGAACAACTGCTCAAGGACCCGGCCCACTTCTTCTTCCACGGCGGCTTCAAACCGCCGACCCCGTACCCGCTGACCCAGATGAGCCGCGAGGAGATCGAGCTGCTCGGCCGGTACCTGCGCGGGGGCGGTTTTGTCTTTATTGAGGGCGGGAGGAATTTCCTCAACGAGATGATCACCTACCTCAAGGAGGCGCTGCAGGGCAAGGGCCGGCTCTATCCCCTGCCGCTCTCCCACCCCATCTACACCGCGTACTACGATTTCAGCGGCGGTTTCCCCGGGGAGGACAAGCGCCACGACAAGTGGCTCGACATCGAGTGGGCCGATCCCTGGTATTTCCCCGAGAGCCCGGTGCTGGACTTGGAGCCGGATGGCACCGGCATTCAGCTCGCACCGACCCCCGTCAATGCCCAGCCCCAGGCGCAGAGCCAGCCCCAGCCCAAACCCCTGGGACTGTGGGGCGTGGAGCTGGACGGCAAGGTGGTGGTGGTGCTCAGCGATCTGGGTATCCACAACAAGTGGATCGACAACAGCGATCCGGACAATCCCAGCGAGGAGTTTGTCGGCTACAACCTGATGGCCGGCACCAACGTCCTGGTCTACGCGCTGACGCGGCAGGGTGGCAACACCCCGCAACTGCCGCCGCCGGCCTGGGAGCAGGTCAAGCCGCAGGCGCCACTGGCCGAACGTCCGGGGGTGGAGGTGGGCGGCGAGAGCAGCGAGCTGCTCGACGAACTCGACGCCTCGCTGGCCCTGGTGCAGACCCCGCTGGGCCAGGTGCTGGAGGCCGGCGGGGTGCAGGTGATCGTGGACGGCAAATATTCGCTGGAGTTGCTCAAGGGCGGCCTGAACGGCTTCATCCTGCACAACCTGCCGCCCGGGGCGCACTGGCTGGAGCTGCGCTATGCGGGCAAGAGCAGGCAGCTCGATGTAGAACTGAAAGGCGGCCAGGTGCGGACCCTGACCTTCGGGCTGAATCGCCTGGGATTCCTCACCCAGTTGCGCCTCAGCCAGCAGGAGGAGCTGATGGGCGAGGAGGCCTGGCGCACCAATTTCGGGGATCTACAGATCGAGGAGGTCTTCCTGGGGGAGGACCGGGAGAAGCTGGAGTGAGCGGGTATATTCCTCTCCAACTATGCACCAATCACG
The DNA here is from genome assembly GCA_020852055.1 of Candidatus Latescibacterota bacterium. Lineage (GTDB taxonomy): Bacteria > Latescibacterota > UBA2968 > UBA8231 > UBA8231 > SICG01. The sequence continues at coordinate 22,897 of JADZBP010000192.1, read as the reverse complement.
GGGAGAAAACGAGATGGAAGCAGCAACCGCCGGGGCGCACTCGGTTTACCGGTTCATCGAGCGCACCGCCGAGCGGGTGGCCGATGGCATCCGCTGGCAGACCATCGACTACGAGAACAAACCCCACTACCACTACGAGGTGTTCCAAGGCTGCGGCGGGATCGGCCTCTTCCTGGCCGAATATGCCCAACTCACTGGTTCGGCGGCCGCCCTTGATATGGCCACTGGCGCCAATCAGTGGTGCTCATCGCCAGAGCGCCAGGGACACAGACGCGGCCTGTTGACGGGCAAGACCGGGGTCGCCCTGTCGTGGTTGCACCTGTCGCGGATCGCGCAGCGCCCGGATTACCTGGACTACTGCGCCGAGAACGCCCAGATCCTATTGACCGAAGACCCCGGACCGGTGACCGACCTGATGGGTGGTGCGGCGTCCAACGGCTTTTTCCTCCTCCGCCTGTGGGAGGCCACGGGCGAGCGGCGCTACCTGGAAGGGGCTATCCGCAACGGCGCCTGGCTGGCCGAGCAGTTGGTGCGCGATGAGCTGGGCTGCCATTGCCTGGCGAGGGCAGACGGCGGATTGGGGAGAGCGCCCCAGGCCGGGGTCGCCCACGGCATCGCCGGGGTGGCGCACTTCCTGGTGCTGCTACACGCCGCCACGCGGTTCCAGACCTGGGCCAACCTCGCCCGCGAGATCCTGGAGACCCTGGTGCGCCACGCGCTGCTGGACCGGGGCGGGCTCAACTGGAGTCCGACTCTTGGTCAGACCGAGTTAAGCCGCTGCCAGTGGAGTCACGGGGCAGCCGGGATCGGTCTCGTTTTTGCCAAGGCGTCCGAGGTGCTGGGCGAGTCCTCCTACTGGGAGGTGGCGCTCAAGTGCGGGGTGACAACTTACGCGTACGGCGATTCCCGCCACAACGCCACCCAGTGCATCGGCCTGACCGGCTGCGGCGAGTTGTTCGTCGAGCTGTTCCGCATCAGCCGGGATCCACAATGGCTGGAACGGGCGCGGGCGTTTGCCGCCCTGGCCTATGCGTACCGGGTGGCGTTGCCGGAGGGAGAGGTATGGCCTATCGATGAACCGGGGCTGTATTCGGCCGACTACATGTACGGGGCGGCGGGGATCGGCCACTATTTTCTGCGGCTGGTGAAACCAGGTGAGATTGTGATGCCGCTGATGTGAGTGCGGGCTACTCGTACCCCAGGTACGCCTCGCGGACCTGGGGGTTGCGCAGCAGGGCGCCGGCTTCATCCTCGAGGGTGATGCGGCCGGTCTCCATCACGTAGCCGCGATGGGCGATTTGCAGGGCTTCGTTGGCGTTCTGCTCCACCAGCAGGATGGTGGTGCCCCGGCTGTTGAGTTCCCTGATCACCTCGAAGATGCGCTGCACCAGCAGCGGGGCCAGGCCCAGCGAGGGCTCGTCGAGCAGGAGCAGGCGCGGCCTGGCCATCAGCGCCCGGCCGATGGCCAGCATCTGCTGTTCCCCGCCGCTGAGGGTGCCGGCCTTCTGCGAGGCCCGCTCGCGCAAGCGGGGGAAGAGTGCGCTGACCTGCTCCAGGTCCCCGGCCCTGCCCGCCCGGTCGCGGCGGGTGTAGGCCCCCATCTCGAGGTTCTCCATCACCGTCAACTCGGCAAAGATGCGCCGGCCCTCCGGCACCTGGCACAGCCCCAGGGCTACAATCTGGTGGGGGGCCAGGCGCCGCAGCGATACCCCGTCGTAGAGCACCTCGCCGGTGCGGGCCCGGATCAGGCCCGAGATGGTCATCAGGGTGGTGCTCTTGCCCGCCCCGTTGGCCCCGATCAGGGTGACGATCTCCCCCTCCTCCACCCGCAGCGAAATGCCCTTGAGCACCTCCAGCGCCCCGTACCCGGCGTGGATCTGGCGCAGTTCGAGCAGCGCGGCCATCAGCCGGTCTCCCCGCCGGGCGGCAGGTACTGCGGGCCCAGGTACGCGGCGATCACCCGCGGGTCTTTCTGCACCAGGGCTGGCTCACCGGCGGCGATCAGCTCGCCGTGGTCGAGCACGTAGACATAGTCGGAGATACGCATCACCAGTTTCATGTCGTGTTCGATGAGCAGGATGGTGAGCCCGGCCTGGCGGATGCGGCGGATCAGTTCGACCAGCGCCTGGGTCTCCTGGGGGTTCATGCCGGCGGCCGGTTCGTCGAGCAGCAGCAGGCGGGGGCCGCAGGCCAGGGCGCGGGCGATCTCCAGCTTGCGCTGTTCCCCGTAAGAGAGGCTGTCGGACTGCTCAGCGGCGCGGTCGGCCAGGCCGACGAAGTCGAGGTACTGCAGGGCGGCGCCGGTGATGCGCCGCTCCTCGCGGCGGTTGCCGGCCAGGGCCTGCCAGAAACCGCCGTGGGTGCGGCCGTGCAGGCCCACCTTGACGTTGTCGAGCACCGAGAGGTCGGTGAAGAGGCGGATGTTCTGAAAGGTGCGGGCGATACCGGCCCGGGCGATGCGGTCGGGCGGCAGGGCGGTCAGTTCCAACTCGCCGGCGGCGGCGGCAAAACGCAGGCGCCCGGAGGTGGGCTGCACCAGGCGGGTGATGGTGTTGAAGAAGGTGGTCTTGCCCGCCCCGTTGGGCCCGATCAGGGCGGTGATGCCCCCGGCGTGGATGGCCAGGGAGACCCCGCCCACGGCCCGCACCCCGCCGAATTGCACGGTGATTTCGTCGGCTTCGAGGATATGGGCCGGGTCACGCATCGGGCGGGCCTCGGCGCAGGTGGAAGAGGTCGCCGGCCAGGGAGGCCAGGCGCTGTCGCAACTCCGGGGCGAGGAGCCGGCCCCGGCCGCCGGGGGGCAGGATGCCGCCGGGTCGGAAGATCATGAAGAGCACCAGGATCAAACCGAAGAAGAGGTAGCGGGTGCGGGCCAGGTTGAGTTCGACGCCCTCCTCCTTGACGCTGAGGATCTGCTGGACCAGGCTGCCGCCCTGCTCGACCCAGGCCCGTGTCGAGGCCGAGGCGTCGGCGAACAGGTAGGGCTCGCGCAGCAATTCGCCCAGGCCGATGAAGCAGAGGGTGCCGATGATCACCCCGCGGATATTGCCCATGCCGCCTAGCACGATGCAGCAGAGCACCACGATGGAGGACCAGAAGTCGAAGATATTGGTGCTGACGATGAGGAACTTGAAGGCCATCAGCGAACCGCCCACCCCGCCGAAAAAACCGCTGACCGCGAAGGCGACCATCTTCTCGCGGTTGACATCGATGCCGCAACTGCGCGCCGAGATCGTATCGGCCTTGATGGCGGCCCAGGCCCGGCCCAGGCGCGAGTGGTGCAGCAGCGTGACTGCGGCCAGGGTGAGGCCGGCCAGGGCCAGGACCAGATAGAAAAAGCCGGGGGTCCCGTCCTTGAGCACCTGCCGGGCAAAACGGGGCTCCAGCCGGATGGTGGTCTGGTATTCGCCGGGGGAAAGTTCAGCCAGGTTCCAGTAGATGAGCGGCTTGAGGAAAGCGCCCGGCTCGCGCTGTTCCAGGGGGATCTGTATCGCCGAACCGGGGGACTCCCCGTCGATCACCCCGCTGCCCAGCACGACCCAGGGCGCGTCGCTGCGCAGCTCGACAAAGGCCATCTGGCGGTCCCAGTTGCGGAAGCGCAGCTCGGAACCGGTGGTGGTGTCGGGGCGGGATTTTTCGTAGCGCCGCCGCAGGCCGGGGCTGGCGTCGGCGGAGAGGTCGCCCAGCCACAGGTCTTGCGGGGTATAGCTGGCCTCGGCCACCAGGCCGGAGGGGTTATCCGGGGTGGAGCCGCGCGGGTCCGGGCTCACCCGCAGGCGCAACTCCACCTGCCGGGCCGGGGCTTCGGCATAACTCAGGGCGATGGGCGGGTAGCCTTTGATGCCGCTGGGGCCGCCGGTCAGCCAGCTCTCGTTGAGCACCAGGAGGAACATGATCTCGGCGAAGGCCAGGGTGACGATGGCGTAGTAGTCACCGGTCAGGCGCAGGGTGGGCGCCCCGCGCAGCGCCCCCCACAGGGCGCAGTGCAGGCCGGCGAGCAGTAGCACGGCAAAGATCGAACCGGTGAACTGCCACTCGGGCTGGCGGTAGAGCAGTACCGAGGTGTAGGCGCCCACGGTCATGAAGGCCACGTAGCCCAGGTCCAGCAGGCCGGTGAAACCCCCCACCACGCTGAGGCCTAGGGCGAGGATGGTGTAGATGAGGATGAGCACGCAGACTTCCATCAGCCGGCCGTGGCCGGTGACCGAAAGCAGTTCGGCCCCGGCCGGGCCCAGGCAGGGCAGCACCAGCAGGAAGAGCAGCAGGGAGAGCAGGAACTGCGCCGAACGCGAGCGCCACCAGGCGGCGGCAGGAGGGGAAGGCTGGCTCATGAGCGGTCCACGGCGGTGCTGCCGAGGATGCCGGTGGGCCGGACGAGGATCACCCCGATGAGGATGGCGAAGGCAAAGGCGATGGAGTAGCCGCCGGAGATGTCGAGCCAGGGGCAGAGGTAGGCGCGGGTGCCCACCTCGATCAGGCCCATGATGATGCCGCCCAGAAAGGCGCCGCGCAGGTTGCCGATGCCGCCCAGCACCGCCGCCGAGAAGGCGATCACGCCGGGGTAGACCCCCATGCGAAAGCCCACCTGGCTGCCGATGTAGAGCCCGTAGGAAACGCCGGCTACCGCCGCCATCGCCGCCCCCAGCATAAAGGTGAAGCTGATGATGCGGTTGACGTCGATGCCCATCAGCGCCGCCGCGCCTTTGTCGAGGGAGCAGGCGCGCATCGCCTTGCCGATGCGGGTGCGCTGCACGATCCAGTCGAGCAGCAGCATCAGGGTGATGGTCACCGCCCAGATGAAGACGAACTTGCCGGGGATGAAGACCGAGTCGGCGTCGCCGCGGGTGCCGACGATGGCGCGCTGGAAGAAATGTTCCTCCCCCGGCGGGGCCAGGGCCGGAAAGGCCCGCGGTTCGGAGCCCCAGACCAGCATGGCCAGGTTCTGCAGGAAGAGGGAGACCCCCACCGCCGTGATCAGGGCCGCCAGGCGCGGGGCCTGGCGCATGGGACGGTAGGCGAAATATTCAACCAACAGGCCCAGCAGGCCGCAGCCGATCACCGCCAGGGCCAGGCCGGCCCAGAAGGGCAGACCCAGGGTGGCGATACACACCACCCCCAGGAAGGCCCCAATCATGTAGACCTCGCCGTGGGCGAAGTTCACCAGTTTGACGATGCCGTAGACCAGGGTGTAGCCTACGGCGATCAGGGCGTAGATGCCCCCCAATAGCAGGGCGTTGAGCAATTGGTTGAGGAAAAAGTTCATGCGTCCGCGGGGCGACTACTCCATCTGCTTGGGGGCCAGGACGAAGCGGCCACCCTCGACCAGGGCCACCATCGCCGGCTTGAGGCAGTCGCCGTTGTGGTCGAAGTAGGTCACCCCGGTGATGCCCTTGAACCCCTTGTCCCGGCTGTCGTGGGCGGCCATCCAGTCGCGCAGATCGTTGCGGTTGGGGCCCACGGCGCGGATGCCATCGAGGGCCATGGTCACCGCGTCGTAGGTGAGGGCGGCCCAGGTGTCGGGCTCGCGGCCAAAGCGCTTATTGAACTTGGCGGCGAAGTTCTTGGCCGGCTCGCTGGAGGTGGGGCCGAACAGGAAGGGAGTGACGATCAGGGTGCCTTCAGCGGCCTGGCCGCCGATCTCGGTGAAGCCGGGGCCAAAGACCCCGTCGCCGCCGAGGAACTGGAGTTTGATGCCTTTTTCGCGGGCCTGTTTGACGATGGTGCCGGCCTCGGCGTACAGGCCGGCGATGAAGACGGCCTGGGCCTGGGCGTTTTTGGCCAGGTCGAGCAGGGGGGCGAAGTCGCTGGTTTTCTCCCGCACATAGTCCTGGGTGGTCACCACCTGCAGGCCGATGGCCTGGGCCTGTTTGACGAAGGCGTCCTTGAGCCCCTTGCCGTAGTCGTCGTTGTCGAAGAAGACGGCCACCCGGTCCAGGCCGAGGATCTTCTTGATGTAGTCGGCCATGAAGGTGCCCTGGTAGTCGTCGCGGTAGAGGTTGCGGAAGGTGTAGTCGCTGCCCTCGCAGACGTGGATATTGGTGGAGCCGGGGGAGAACTGCACCACCTCGGCGTCGCGGTAGATGGGTTTGCCGGCCAGGGAGCAGGTGGAGTTGAAGTGGCCGATCACCATGCAGATGTTCTGGTCGGTGGCGAATTTGCGGGCCACGGTGACCGCCTTGTCGTTCTTGCCCTCGTCGTCGCCGTATTCGGCCTCCACGGTCCGGCCCTTGATGCCGCCGGCGGCATTGGCTTCTTCCAGCGCCAGGGTGGCGGCGTTGCGGATCATCACCCCGTACATCGCCCCCGAGCCGGTGAAGGGGCCGGCGACGCCGATGCGAAGGGGTTCGGCGGCCCGGACGGCCAGCGGCAGGGCGACCAGGGCAGCCAGGATGGCGCCCAGGAGCGAGCGGGTGGGTCTCATAGCAATCCTCTCGTCGTGTGATTCAGCTTTTGGGGCCCAGGTGTTGGCGCAGTTGCGCCAATTCCCCTGGTTCCATGTGGAAGACGTTCTCGTCGGTCGGAAAGGCGCCCTGCTCCACGTCGTGGCGGTAGGCGCCCAGGGCCTGGGCGGCCTGCTCGCCCAGGTGGGCATAGGCCTTGGCCAGCCGCAGCGTCACGCCGCTGAACCCCAGCAGGTCGTGTGCGATGAGCACCTGGCCGTCGCAGTGGCGGCCGGAACCGATGCCGATGGTGGGAATCTCCAGCGCCTGGCTGACCACCTGGGCCGCCTCCTCGGCGACCATCTCCAGCACCAGGGCGAAGACCCCGGCCTCCTGCAGGCGGCGGGCTTCTTCGAGCAGCCAGCGGGCCTCGGCGGCGCTGCGGCCCTGGACCCGGGCCACGGTACCGCGCTTTTCGCTGAAGGCGTAGAGGTCGCGGCCATGGGACTGGGGGGTGAAGCCCAGGTGGCCCATCACCGGAATACCGGCGCGGGCCATGGCCTCGGTCTGCGGCAGCACCGGGGTGCCGCCCTCCAGCTTCACCCCGTCGGCGCCGCCCTCCTGGATCAGGCGGCCGGCATTGGTCAGGGCGGCCTCGGTCGAGTGGTAGGAGAGGAAGGGCATGTCGGCCAGCACAAAGGCGCGCTCCACCCCGCGGCGCACGGCGGCGCTGTGGTGGAGGATATCCGCGACGGTGACCTGCTGTTCGCTGCGGTAGCCCAGCACATTGGTGCCCACCGAATCGCCCACCAGCGCGATGTCGATGCCGGCCCGGTCCAGCAGCCGGGCCGTGGGGCAGTCGTAGGCGGTGAGGGCGGCGATTTTCTGGCCGTGCGCCTTCTTGGCGCAGAGCGAGGAGGCAGTGACCCGAGGGGGAGAGAGGGAATCAGGCATAGTGGAATGGGCCGGCGGTTTTGCGATTAAGTTGTTTAATTATATGGCTGGGGCGCAGCAAGGGGCAAGGGGCATTTTCCAGCCGAGGAGAGACCGGTGGCGGACAAATACGCCTTTGTGGCGGCCGAACTGGAGCGCCGGGGGCGCCAGGGGTTGCGGCGTCGCCTGCGCCCGCTGACCCCGGTGGGCGGGGTGGAAGTCGAGGTGGAGGGCCGCCGCCTGGTCGATTTCAGCAGCAACGACTATCTGGGATTGGCCTTCCACCCGCGGGTGGTCGGCCGCGCTGCGGAGTGCCTGCGTGCCTATGGGGCCGGGGCGCGGGCTTCGCGTCTGGTCTCCGGTTCCCATCCCGGATTCGGTCCGGTCGAGGCCAAACTGGCCCGGCTCAAGGGGCGGCCCAGCGCCCTGGTCCTCAACTCGGGTTTCCAGGCCAATGTCGCGCTGCTGCCCGCCCTCACCGACCGCCACAGCCTGGTGCTGGTGGACCGGCTGGCCCACCACAGCCTGCTCCTGGGGGCTCGGGCCTGCGGCTGCCCGGTGCGCCGTTTCCACCACAACGATCTGGAGCATCTGCGCCAGCTCCTCCAGCAACACCGGGGGGCCCATTCGCGGGTGGTCATTGCCACCGAATCGGTGTTCAGCATGGATGGGGATCGCGCCGAGGTGGGAACGCTGGTCGGGCTGGCGGCCGAGTACGAAGCCCTTTTGCTGGTCGATGAGGCCCATGCTACCGGGGTGCTGGGACCCGGTGGTGCCGGGTTGTGCTGGGGTCAGCCAGTGGATCTGGTCATGGGCACCCTGGGCAAGGCCTGCGGGGCCTTTGGCGCCTATGTGGCTTGCGAGGCGCCCCTGGCCGAGTACCTGATCAATTGCTGCAGCGGCCTGGTGTACAGCACCGGACTGCCGCCGGCGGTGCTGGGGGCGGTGGACGCGGCCCTGGAACTGATCCCGCAACTGGATGCCGAACGGGAGCGCCTGCAGGCCAATGCGGTGTTCCTGCGCCGGGCCCTGCAGGTCCAGGGGTGGGATACCGCGGCCTCGACCACCCAGATCGTGCCCGTGGTGGTGGGGGCCAGCGAAAAGGCGCTGGCCCTGGCCGGCTGGCTCGAGGAACAGGGGGCCCTGGCAGTGGCGATCCGCCCTCCCACCGTGCCGGCCGGGCAGGCCCGTCTGCGCCTGGCCCTTTCGGCACTGCATACCCGGTCGCAGCTCGAATGGCTGGTGGAACTGCTGGGGAGATGGCGTGAAGGGAATTGAGGTATTGCTCCAGCACGGCTGGGCCTGGGACGCGGGCGGCTGGGCAGCCCTGGAGGCGACCGCCCCGGCGGGCGTGGTGACGCGGGTGGCGGACCGGGGTTATTTCGGGACCCCCTCTTCCCCCGGAGACGGAGCGCCGGTGCTGGTGGCCCACTCCTTCGGGCTGCACTTGCTGGAGCCCCGGTGGGTGGCAGGGGCGCGGTTGGTGGTGGTGCTGGGCGGATTCGCGGCCTTCCATCCCGAGGGCGCGGCGGGTCGGCGCTCGCGGCGGGTGGTGGGCCGGATGCGCCAGGGCCTCGAAGGGGAACCGGTGGCGCTGCTGGCCGATTTCCGCGCCCGGTGTTTTGCCCCCGAGGCCGGCGAGTACCCGCTGCGCCCCGAGGCCGATCTGCCGCTGCTGGCCGCCGACCTGGAGCGGCTCGACACCCAGACCCCCGACCTGGCAGCGCTGGCGGCGGTGCCGCGGGTGCTGCTGCTGCACGGCGAGCAGGACCAGATCGTGCCGGTGGAGCGGGCGCAGGACCTGCAGCGCCGTCTGCCCAACAGCCACCTGGAACGGGTGGCGGGTGCCGGCCACGCCTTGCCCCTTACCCGCGCCGCCGCCTGCTGGGCGGCCATCGCCGCCGCCTGGACCGAACTGGAGCCATGAGTCTATCCGCCGACGCTGCCCGCAAGGAGCGCATTGCCCGCAGCTTCTCCCGCCGTGCCACCACCTACGACCAGCACGCCGCCGCCCAGCGCCGCGCCGCCGAATCGCTCCTGGCCGAACTGGCAAAAGAGTGCGGCCGGCTGCCGGCCGGGCCGGTGTTGGAGATCGGCTGCGGCACCGGGAGTCTGAGCGCGGGGCTGGTGCAGCTCCTGCCTGGACGGGAGTGCTGGTTCACCGACCTGTCGACAGCCGCCCTGGAGATCTGCCGGCAGCGCCTGGGCGCCGGCAGCGGGGTGCCGCATCGGCACTGGCAGACGATGGACGGGGAAAGCGGGCCGGCTCGGGCCGGGTATGCGCTGATCGCTTCGGGCATGGCGCTGCACTGGTTCGCCGACTGGCCGGGGGCGTTGCGCCGATGGCTGAGGGCCCTGCGGCCGGGAGGCCTCCTGGCTTTTTCCTTCCAGGAGGCCGGCTCGTTTCCCGAGTGGCGCGAGGAGTGCCGCCGGCTCGGGTTGCCCTGCACCGCCAACACCTTTCCCGCCCTGGAACAGGTGCAGGAGGTGCTCGTCGCTGCCGGGGGCATGGGGCGCTGCTGGGTGGCCACGGAGGCTTGGCGCCACGACTCGGCGCAGGCCTTTTTCCGCAGCCTCAAACAGACGGGCACTGCCACCTCGCTGACGGGCGGGTCGCTGGGAGCTGGGGCCTTCCGGGGTCTGCTGCGGGCCTGGGACCAGCGCTGCCCGGAGGGGGTGGAGGTGCGGGTATCCTGCGGTTTTGCCCTGGTGTGGCGCGAGGCTGCCCAGGAAGCCGGTGCCGCGGCCACCACCTGAGCCGGCGGGCAGGAGCTTTTTTTCAGACCCTTGGGAGGTACATGGACGAACTGCCGCCGAGATTATTCGTCACCGGCACCGACACCGGCGTGGGCAAGACCCTGCTCAGCGCGATATTGATGGCCGGATCGGCGGCGACGTACTGGAAACCGGTGCAGAGCGGCGAACCGGGGGACACCGACTGGGTGCGCCAGGCCACCGGGCTGCCCGGCGGCCGTTTCGCCCCGGAGACCTACCGGTTCTCGCACCCGCTTTCGCCGCATGCGGCGGCGGCGCTGGCCGGGGTGGAGATCGAGCTGGAGGCCTTCCGGCCGCCGCCGGCACCGCGCCTGATCGCCGAGGGGGCGGGTGGGGTGCTGGTGCCGCTCAACGGTCAGGACCTGATGGTCGACCTGATGGCCCACCTGGCCTTGCCGGTGCTGCTGGTGGCCCGCAGCGGCCTGGGCACCATCAACCATACCCTGCTCAGCCTCGAAGCCCTGCGCCGCCGCCAGCTCGAGGTGCTGGGGGTGGTGGTCAACGGGGCCCTGAACCCCGCCAACGAGGAGGCTATTTCCCGCTACGGTCAGGTGCGGGTGCTGGCTGCTGTGGAGCCGCTGCCCCGGCTCGACCTGGCGGGCCTGCGCGCCGCGCATGAGCGCTATTTCGGAGGCAGGGAATGAACTCCCCGGTGTGGATGCCCTATACCCAGATGAAGGACGCACCGTCCCCGCTGATGGTGCGTTCCGCCCACGGGGCGGTGCTGGAACTCGAGGACGGCCGCCAGCTCCTGGACTGCATCTCCAGCTGGTGGGTCACCCTGCACGGGCACACCCAGCCCCAGATCGCCGCTGCCATCGCTGACCAGGCCCAGCGCCTCGAACAGGTGATCGCCGCCGGCTTCACCCACCAGCCGGCCGAGGACCTGGCCCGGCGCCTGAGGGGCCACCTGCCCTTCGTGCCGCGGCTATTCTATTCCGACAACGGCTCCACCGCCGTCGAGGTGGCGCTGAAGATGGCCTACCAGTACTGGCGCAACCGGGGGGCCCAAGGGCGGCGGCGTTTTCTCAGCCTCGAGGGGGCGTACCACGGCGACACCCTGGGGGCGATGTCCCTCAGCGGGCGCTCGCTCTTCACCGCGCCTTTCGCCGAGCTGTTGCTGCCGGTGGATTGGGTGCCCTTCCCGCAGACCTGGATCGGGGATGGGGAGGCGGAGTCCCGAGAGGCAGCGGCCCTTGAACACCTGGACGGGTTATTGCGGCGGGGCGGAGAGGAGTACGCGGCGATGATCGTCGAACCCCTGGTTCAGGGGGCGGCGGGCATGCGTATGTGCCGGCCCCATTTTCTCCGGCAGTTGGCGGGCCTGCTGCGGCGGCACGGGGTGCTGCTGATCGCTGACGAGGTGTTCACCGGGTTTGGGCGCACCGGGGAGTTTTTCGCCTGCCAGAAGGCGGAGATCCAGCCCGATATCCTCTGCCTGGCCAAGGGGCTGAGCGGAGGATTCCTGCCCCTGGCCGCCACCCTGTGCAGCGAGGAGGTGTACCAGGCCTTCTGCAGCGAAGATCCCCACCACACCTTCTACCACGGGCATTCCTACACCGCCAACCCGCTGGGCTGTGCCGCAGCTCTGGCCTCGCTGGAGCTGCTGGAGCAACAACCAGCGCCTTTTGCCGCCCTGGAGAGGTGGCATCGCGAGGAACTAGGCCGTCTGGCCGACCATCCACAGTTGTGCCGGCTGCGGGTCTGCGGCACCATTGCCGCACTGGAGGTAAAGGGGGCGGAAGGGTACCTGCACGAGCTGGGGCCGAGCCTGAAAGCGCGGTTCCTCGAACGCGGATTCCTGTTGCGGCCTTTGGGTGGGGTGATCTATCTGGTGCCGCCCTATTGCCTGGAGCGCGGTCAGTTGGAGGCGGTTTATCGCTGCATCGCCGAGGTGGTGGCGGCCTGCTCCTCGTGAGGGGGGCGGGGTTCCAGGCCCAGCAGAGCAAAGAGCTGGGCGTCCTTGGCCTGGCCCGGGTGCGGGGTGGTGAGCAGTTTCTCCCCCGAGAAGATCGAGTTGGCCCCGGCGAGGAAACAAAGCGCCTGCGCCTCGTCGCTGAGCTGGTCGCGGCCCGCCGAGAGGCGGACCATGGCGCGGGGGAAGAGGATACGAGCGGCGGCGATCATGCGCACCATCTCCCAGACCGATACGCGGGGTTGCCCGCCCAGCGGGGTGCCGGCGATGGGCACCAGGGCGTTGACCGGCACCGACTCGGGCGGGGTGGGCAGGCTGGCCAGGGTGTGCAGCAGGTCGATGCGGTCCTCGTCGCTCTCGCCCAGCCCCACGATGCCGCCGCAGCAGACCGAAATGCCGGCCCGGGACACGTGGCCCAGGGTCTGCAGCCGGTCTTCGTAGGTGCGGGTGCTCACCACGCGGTCGTAGAAACGCGGGCCGGTGTCGAGATTGTGGTTGTAGGCGTGCAGCCCGGCCTCCTTGAGGCGCAGGGCCTGCCCCTCGTCGAGCATGCCCAGGGTGCAGCAGACCTCGAGGTCCAGGGCGGCAACCTGGCGGATCATCTCCAGCACTTGCTCGAACTCGGCGCCTTCGCGGGCCTGGCGCCAGGCGGCGCCCATGCAGAAACGGGTGCTGCCAGCCTCCTTGGCCCGTTGCGCCGCCTCGACCACCGCGCCGGGTTCCAGCAACTGCTGGCGTTCCAGTCCGGTGTCGTGGTGTGCCGACTGGGAGCAGTAGCCGCAATCCTCGGGACAGCCACCGGTCTTGATGGAGAGCAGGGTGCAGACCTGGATCTGGCAGGGGGCGTGGTGCTGGCGATGCACCGCAGCGGCCCGATGCATCAACTCGAGCAGGGGGGTATGGTACAATTGAGCCACCTGCTCGCGGGTCCAGGGTCCGTGTTCCATCTCCATATGTTAGCGCTCCTCCGGCATGGGTTGTTCTAACCAATGGAGTTTCGCCCTTGTTGGCAAGCCACCGCCGGGGTGGAGGGGTCGGCAAGGAAGGGGCCGCGCCGTATCTTTTTATGAGGAGGGTGACCTATGGAACCCGCACCGCCGCCCAAAGACAAGTCCTGGGTCCAGTCCTACGCCCAGTCCAGCCAGTACATCGGCGCCGGCATCCAACTGGCCGCGGCCATCTTTTTGTGCCTGCTGGGGGGAAACTGGTTGGACCAGCGCTGGGGGACCTCGCCGCTCCTGCTGATCGTGGGGGTGTTCCTGGGAGGCGGGGCGGGCTTTTACAACCTTATCAAGATGCTCACCGCGCCCCCGGACGACCAGCACAAGGAGAACAAATGATGTGGGAAGGGGTGATCGCCGGGGTGGCCGTGGCCAGCCTCAATGGTCTGGCCGCCTGGATGCTGATCCGCTGGGCCTTTGACCGCGACAGCCAGCTCTTTGTGCTGGCGGTGCTGGGCGGCATGGGGGTACGGATGGCGCTGGTGGTGGTGGTGTCGGTGGGGGTGTTCAAATTCACCCAGCTTCCGGCGGGGGCCTATCTGAGCGGGCTGATCGTCGCCTTCCTCGTTTTCCAGGTACTGGAAATTGCCTTGCTCTTGCGCCGGCGGGCGGGGGCAAAACGGGCGATAGCCGAGTCGAAACAGGGAAAATAGTCCCATTACCTCGGCAAGTGTTGACAGGCCTTTTGTGGCTGCTTAACTTATTCAGCCTTTGCGGAACTAACCTCGTTTTTCTGCATCCCTTGACTGATCCCTGATAATGTCTGGCGAGACCCATGCGGCCGAGGCCGCCCACGAGCAAGTAGACATTCTGGGACACCTCCTGAACCACGACTTCCTGGAGGTGCCTTTCTTCAATGCCCCCCACCTCATCGACGGCAGACTGAATCTGCCCCAGTTCGACCCGATCTGGGGCATCGACCTGTCGATCACCCGGCATGTGGTGATGATGTGGATCGCCAGCGCCCTGCTGGTCGGGTTGCTGCTGGCGGCGTTCCGCCGCCGCGAGTTGGTCCCCAGTGGCCTGGGCAACTTCTTTGAGTCGATGGTCGTCTTCATCCGCGATCAGGTGGTGTTGCCCACCATGGGCGAAGGCGGCCGGGTCTACCTGCCCTATCTGCTCACTGCCTTCTTCTTCATCCTGTCCTGCAATCTGCTCGGCCTGATACCCTACGCGGCCACCGCTACCGGCAATGTCAATGTCACGGCGGCCATGGCCCTGATGACCTTTGCGCTGACCATCGGCGCTGGCATTCGCCACAACGGTTTGTTCGGGTTCTTCAAGAGCCTGATACCCCACGGCTTGCCGCTCTGGTTGTTGCCGATCATGATCCCGGTCGAACTGGTCAGCATGTTCTCCCGGCCCTTCGCCCTGTGTATCCGTCTCTTCGCCAACATGATCGCCGGGCATATGGTCATCCTGGTTTTCCTCGGGATCATCATCCTGCTCAAGGCGCTGTGGTTGGCGCCGCTCTCGGTGGCTTTCGCCACGGCCATCTACCTGCTCGAGATCTTCATCGCCTTTGTTCAGGCATTCATCTTCACCATGTTGTCGACGTTGTTCATCGGCATGGCGGCGCATCCCGACCATTAACGGGCCCCGCCTGCTCACCAAACGATAAGGAGGGCAAGAATGGAATTGGCATATCTGGGCGCTGCCATCGGCGCCGGTCTGGGAGCCATCGGTGCCGGTATCGGCATCGGTCTGCTGGGCGGTTCCGCCATGGAGGGTATGGCCCGTCAGCCCGAAGCCATGGGCGAAATGCGGACCAACATGATCATCGCTGCGGCGCTCATCGAAGGTGTGGCGCTTTTCGGCGAAGCCATCTGCGCCGCCATCGTCTTCACCAAGTAAGGTAACCGCCTAACCGTTTTCGAGGTCAGCGATGCTGCTTGAGGCCCATACCGGGACGATCATCTGGACCCTCATCACCTTTGCGGTGGTGCTGGTCGTGCTCAAGGCGGCGGTGTGGAAGCCGTTGCTGGCGGCGCTCGACGAGCGCGAGCAGAAGATCAGGGAATCCCTGGCTGCTGCCGAGAAGGCCCGGGCCGAGACCCAGGCTAGCCTCGACGAGCAGCAGCGCCTGCTGGAGCAGGCCCATGCCGAAGCCCGCCAGTTGGTCGCCCAGGCGCGCGAGGCAGCCGAACGGGTTAGCCACGAAGTCATCGCCGAAGCCAGGCAGGAGGCCGAACACACGGCCCAGGCCATGCGCCGCGAACTTGAAAGCGAGCGCTTGGCCGCCCTCGATCAGCTGCGGCGCGAGGTGGCTGAGTTGGCCGTTCGGGCTGCAGGTCTGATCATCGATGCCGAGCTCGACAACGACAAGAACCGCAAGCTGGTCGATGATATGATCGCCCGCATGCCCCAGGCCCCAGTCCACAACTGAAGGCGGCGGCAAGGATCGTCCCCCGCCGCCAAATGGATAAGCGATGAGTGCTCCCGAAGTCGTGCGGCGTTATGCCGCCACGCTCCTGGAGGCTGCTGCCGAGCTCAAGGTCGAGGCCCAGGTTCAGGCCGACGTCGAGGGGTTGCAGGCAACCCTCCAGGCCTCGGCCGATCTGAGTTCGTGCCTGCGCAACCGCCTCATCGACGCGCAGGTGCACCGCACACTGCTGGAAAGCCTGTTTGCCGGCAAGGTGCAGCCCCTGACGCTGAACTTCCTGCTGCTGCTGGCCGAACGTCGGCGCGCCGGCCTGTTGCCCGAGATCCTGGCCGCCTATATCGATCTTTTCGACGCCCGCCAGGGTATCCTGCAGGCCGAGGTGCGGTCGGCCGCCGAGTTGAGCGACGAACAGCGGGCGCGCTTCAAGCAGTGCCTGGAGGTCTACACCGGTAAGACGGTGCGTCTCAGCACCCGGGTGGACCGCAGCCTCAAGGGCGGCGCCATTGCCCAGGTCGGCGACACGGTCTTCGACGGCAGCCTGATCAGGCACCTGCAGCACCTGCACGAGCAGTTGGCAGGTGCGTTGACAACCCACAGATGATCCAGCCTAGCACAACCCCGAGGAAGTGAATCATGCCCACCCCGACCCTGGTCCAGCCCGACGAAATCTCCAAGATCCTCAAACAGCAGTTGTTGGGCTTCGAGAAGCAGATCGATGTGTTCGAGAGCGGCACGGTGCTCTACGTCGGAGACGGTATCGCCCGTGTCCACGGCCTGGCCAACGTGCGCGCCACCGAGTTGGTGGAGTTTCCCCACGGCGTCATGGGGATGGCCCTCAATCTCGAGTCCGACAACGTGGGGTGCGTGCTCTTCGGCGACGATACCCTCATCCATGAGGGCGATCTGGTCAAACGCACCGGCCGCATCGTCGAGGTGCCGGTAGGCGAGGAGTTGCTTGGCCGGGTAGTCAATCCGCTGGGCCAGCCCATCGATGGCAAGGGGCCGATCAACACCAAGCAGACCCTGCCGGTAGAGCGCAAGGCGCCGGGTGTGATCGACCGCCAGCCGGTCGAGGAGGCGCTGCAGACCGGGATCAAGGTCATCGATTCCACCGTGCCCATCGGCAAGGGTCAGCGCGAGCTGATCATCGGCGACCGCCAGACCGGCAAGACGGCCATCGCCGTCGACGCCATCATCAATCAGAAGGGCAAAGGCGTCATCTGTGTCTACGTGGCCGTCGGCCAGAAGGCCTCCTCGGTGGCCAAGGTGGTGGGCAAACTCGAAGAGAGCGGCGCCATGGCCTACACCATTGTGGTTTCGGCCACGGCCAATGAGCCGGCCCCGCTGCAGTTCCTGGCCCCCTACGCCGGCTGCTCGATGGCGGAGTACTTCCGCGACAAGGGCGGCCATGCCCTGGTGGTGTACGACGATCTCACCAAGCAGGCCTGGGCCTACCGCGAGATGTCGCTGATCCTGCGCCGTCCTCCGGGCCGCGAGGCGTACCCTGGCGACGTGTTCTACCTGCACTCGCGCCTCCTGGAGCGGGCCTGCAAGCTGAACAACGAGCTGGGTGCTGGTTCCCTTACCGCCCTGCCGGTCATCGAGATCCTCGAAGGCGATGTTTCCACCTTCGTGCCCACCAACGTCATCTCGATCACCGACGGCCAGATCCTGCTCAAGCCCGAACTCTTCTACGCCGGCATCCGGCCCGCCATGGACGTGGGCGCCTCGGTGTCGCGCGTGGGCGCTGCCAAGACCAAGGCCATGCGGGCGGTCTCGCGCACCCTCAAGGGCGATATGTCGCGTTACAACGAGTTCAAGGCTTTCGCCCAGTTCGGCACCTCCGATCTGGACCAGGGCACCCGCGACCTGCTCAACCACGGCGAAAAACTGGTCGAGGTACTCAAACAGGAGCAGTTCAGCCCGCTGTCGCTGGGCGAGCAGGTGGTGGCGCTGTATGCGGCCACCACCGGGTTGATGGACGATCTGCCGACGGCGGCAGTGCCGCGCTTCGAAAAGGAACTGCTGGCCAATATGCGCACGGTCCACTGGGGGATCCTGGAGGAAATCAACAAGTCCCAGGCCTTCAGCGACGATACCAAGGCCAAGGTCCAGGAGTCGATCACCAAGTTCAAGAGCAGCTTCCGGGCTTAGGAGAGCGTCGTGGCTACCCTGCGCCAACTCAGAACCCGCGTCGGCAGCGTCAAGAACATCCAGCGCGTCACCAACGCCATGAAGCTGGTGGCGGCGGCCAAGATGCGCAAAGCGCAGGATGCCATCGTCGCCGCCCGGCCCTATGCGAAGCAGCTCGACCGTGTCCTTCAGCGCCTGACCCAGAGCATCGAGAGCCAGCATCCCTTGCTGAGTGAGCGGCCGGTGGAGCGGGTGGCGGTGGCGGTAGTGACCGCCGATCGCGGCCTGTGTGGCGCCTTCAATTCCAATGTGTGCCGGCTGGCCCACCACGAAATAGCCAAATCCGCGAACGTCGATCTGATCACCGTGGGCCGCAAGGGGCGCGACTATTTCCGCCGCCGTGGTCAGGCCCCGGTGTTGCACCACGCCGATGTTTTCCGTCCCCTGAGCTTCGACCATGCCCTGGAGATCTCGCACGACCTGAGCCAGCGTTTTCTCAGCGGGCAGGTGGACCAGGTGCTGCTGGTCTACAGCGAGTTCAGGTCGGTGGCGCAACAGCGGCCGGTGGTCGAGCAACTGCTGCCGGTGGTGCCGAAGTCGGCGGAGGCCGAGGAGGGCAAGCCGCTGGATTATATCTTCGAACCCGAGCCGGCGGCGCTGCTGGAAACCCTGGTGCCGCTGCATGTCAATTACCAGGTGTGGCGCGCCCTGCTCGAATGCAGCGCCGGCGAGCAGGCCGCCCGCATGGCTGCCATGGACAACGCTACCAAGAACGCCGGCGATCTGATCGATGGGCTGGTGCGCCAGATGAACAAGAAGCGGCAGGCCTCCATTACCCTCGAGCTGATGGACATTATCGGCGGTGCCGAAGCAGTATCACAGTAGACCGATGAGGCTGGTATGAAGGAAGGAACAATCAAGGAAATCATCGGCGTGGTTGTCGATGTGGACTTCGGCAACCAGGAGTTGCCGGCTATCTACAACGCCCTCGAAGTGGACCCCGCCCAGCGCCCGGGCCAGGGGCGTCTGGTGCTCGAGGTGCAGCAGCACCTGGGGGAGAACATGGTGCGCTGCGTGGCCATGGATGCCACCGACGGCCTGGTGCGCGGGACCAAGGTCACCGACATCGGCATGCCCATCCAGATCCCGGTGGGCGAGGAGGCTCTGGGCCGACTCTTCAACGTCATTGGCGAACCCATCGACGGCAAGGGCGCTTTGTCCGCCAATGTGCCGCGGATGTCGCTGCACCGGGCGGCCCCCGTGTTCCAGGACCAGGTCACCTCGGACCAGATGCTGGAAACCGGCATCAAGGTCATGGACCTGATCTGCCCCTTCTCCCGCGGCGGCAAGCTGGGCCTCTTCGGCGGCGCCGGCGTGGGCAAGACGGTTATCCTCACCGAGCTGATCCACAACGTGGCCTCCAGCCACGGCGGCTACTCGGTGTTCGCCGGGGTAGGCGAGCGCACCCGCGAGGGCAACGACCTGCTGCACGAACTGAGCGCTTCGGGCGTCATCGACAAGACCGCCATGGTCTTCGGCCAGATGAACGAACCGCCCGGCGCCCGCCAGCGTATTGCCCTCACCGGCCTGACCATCGCCGAGTATTTCCGCGAGGAGATGGGCCAGGACGTGCTGCTCTTCATCGACAATATCTTCCGCTTCATCCTGGCCGGCGCCGAGGTTTCGGCGCTCCTGGGGCGTATGCCTTCGGCGGTGGGTTATCAGCCCACCCTGGCTACCGAGATGGGCGAGTTGCAGGAGCGCATCACCACCACCAAGAAGGGTTCCATCACCTCGGTGCAGGCCATCTACGTGCCTGCCGACGACTACACCGATCCGGGGGTGGTCACCGCCTTTGCCCACCTGGACGGCCGTATCGTGCTGGAGCGCAACCTGGCTGACCAGGGCCTCTACCCGGCGGTGGATCCGCTCTCCTCCAGTTCGCGTATCCTCGATCCCCATGTGGTGGGTGAGGAGCACTATCAGGTGGCCCGCCAGGTCCAGCAGATCCTGCAAAGGTACCGCGACCTGCGCGAAATCATCGCCATCCTCGGCATCGACGAATTGTCGGACGAGGACAAGATCGTGGTGGCCCGGGCCCGGCGCATCCAGCTCTTCCTGACCCAGCCCTTCCACGTCGGCGAGGGCTTCACCGGCATCCCCGGCGAGTTCGTCAAGGTCGAGGATTCGGTCAAGGGCTTCAAGGAGATCGCCGAAGGCCTTCATGACGACCTGCCCGAGCAGGCCTTCTACATGGTCGGCACCATCGAGCAGGCGGTGGCCAAGGCCAAGAAAATGGCCGGTGGTTGAGGCCGGGCGCCATGGCGGAATTCCAGCTTGAGATAGTGACCCCTGAGAAGCGGGTCTTCAGCGGTGTGGTGCAGCGTTTCCAGGGGCCCGGTTCGGAGGGCAGTTTCGGGGTGCTGGCCCACCATGCCCCCATGCTGACTTCGCTGCAGATCGGCAAGATCACCTTCCTCGACGCCGCCGGCAAGGAGCGCCGTATGGCCACCAGCGGCGGTTTTGCCGAGGTGGGGCGCAACCAGGTCACCCTCCTGGTCGAGACTGCCGAGTTTGCCGAGGAGATCGACACGGCCAGGGCCAAGGCGGCGCACGATCGCGCCCGGGAGTTGCTGGCCACCAAACAGGATGTCGACCTGGGCCTGGCCCAGCGGGCCCTGTTGCGGGCGCTCAACCGCCTGCGGGTCGGCGGCGCTCTTTGATCTGAAGCTCAGTCGAGTTGCCGGCCAATCATCGTCAGATGATTGGCCGTTTTTATTATATTTAGGGCCACACGCCAACCCCGCCAGAGGCCTATGTCCGCAGTCCCGCCCCGTCTGCGCCAATTCCTCGAAGCCCATATCCCGCTTATCGAAAAGGAGATGTTCTCCTTCCTGCCGCTGCAGGAGCCGGAGGAGTTCATGTACCAGCCGATGCGCGACTACCCGGAGCGGGGCGGCAAACGGGCGCGGCCGGCCCTGGTGCTCCTGGCCTGCGCCGCGCTGGGAGGCGACGTGCGCCGCGCCCTGCGCACGGCGGCGGCCTTCGAGATGTTCCAATCCTTTGCCGTGGTTCACGACGACATCGAGGACGGGTCGGAGATGCGACGGGGCAAACCCTGCCTGCATCACCTGCACGGGATTCCCCTGAGCATCAATGTGGGCGACGCACTCTACTGCAAGGTTTTCGAGGTGCTGGGAGGCAACCGCTCCCTGCTGGGGGCGGAGATGTCGCTGGAACTGATCGAGGAGATGGTGCGCGGCTCGCGCGAGACCTTCGAAGGGCAGGCCTACGATGTGGGCTGGATCAGGCAGCGCCACATCCCCAGCGAAGCCGAGTTCATGGTGATGCTGCGCAAGAAGACCGGCTGGTACACCGGCCGGGGGCCCTGCACCGCCGGGGCGATCATCGCCGGGGCCCCGGCGCCGCATCGCCAGGCCATCGGGGAATTCGGCGAAGCCATGGCCATCGCCTTCCAGATCCGCGACGACCTGCTCAACCTCACCTCTCCCGAGCGCGACGCCGAGGTGGCTCCCGGGGTCACCTCCGGGGCCTACGGCAAGGAACGGGGCGGGGATATCGCCGAGGGCAAACGCACCCTCATCCTCATCGACCTGCTGCGCAAGTGTACGCCGGCCGAGGCGGCCGAGGTGCTGGAGATCCTGCATCAGGACCGCGAGATCACCAACTCGGCGCAGATCGAGCGGGTGATCTCCCTGGTCGAACACTATGGTTCGATGGCCTTCGCCGAGGGGGTCTGCCGCCAGCAGGCCGAACTGAGCCTGCACCACCTGCAGGCCCTGCCCGCCACCGAAGGCCGCGAGTTGCTGCGGGAGATGCTGGAGTTCCTGGTGCAGCGCGCCTTCTGAGCCGGCTGCCGGCGCACCAGCCAGCGGCCGGGTCGTCCCCTCAGCCGCCGAGCAGGATTCTGAGGGCGCCGCCTTTTTCCACCGCCGTATCGAGCCGCGCGATCCCCCCGCTGACCTGGAGCCCGAAGTGATGGCGGGGCTCCAGACCGCGGTCGTAGACCTCTATCTCCCCCTGCCCTGTGTCGAGTCCCTCCAGACGCACCCCCACCTCACCCGCTTCGCTGCCGTTGAGCAACCACAGTTCCCGGATGCCGGGGGCCGGCACCTGCAGCCGGCCCGGAATGGCGGGGGTGAAGAGGCCCCACAGGGCCTGGTCGCCGCGCCAGCGGCAGAAGAGGGAGTGGTGCGGATCGGCGTCGAGCAGTTGGTCCTCCCCGAAGAGGATGAGGTCCTGGTGCTGGCGGTAGAAGCGCAGCCAGGCGCGGACGAGGCGCTGGTGCTCCTCCGGCAACGCGCCCAGGTCCATGGAGAGCATGGGTACGGCGCTGGTGACCAGGCTGGCCATGAAACAAGCGACGTTCTCGGGGGACTCGGCGGGCAGCCAGTAGGCCGGATCGGTGTGCACCGCCACGTTGCCCTGGCGGCCCTTGGCGGGATCGACGATGTAGCTCTTGAGGCGGGTGCACATCCGGCGGATGTGATCGAAATCGAAGGGGGAGTCCTGGGCCCGGTGGCTGGTGGCGAAGGGACGGGTGGCCAGGGTGGAGTAGTTCATGCGGAATTCGAGCAGGGCGTCGGGGCGCACGCTGCGGGCGGCCTGGTGGATGCCCTGGAGCAGGGCGTGTACGGCCTCGCCGTAATCGGCGATATCGTGCTCGTGGTCGCCGGCGCAGGGCTGGCAGGCCCGGTCCATGAGCGGGTCGATGAAGTCGATCTTGAGGCCGTCGGCGCCGTAGGTCCCGAGCAGGTGGCGCACGGTGCGGCAGGCGTACTCGCGCACCGCCCGGCTGCGGGGGCAGAGGAAACGCAGGTTCTCGGCGCTGCTCTCGGGCCGGTGCAGGTGGCTGGCGACGAAGGGCTGGGTGTGGATGCCGTCGAGGTGGAAGAGCGGCGAGCACCAGAGCAGGATCTTTAATCCCTGTGCCTGCACCTGGCTGACCAGGCCGGCCAGGTCGGGGAACTTGGCCGGGTCGGGATGATAGTGGCCGGTGCCTTCGTCGAAGGCATCGGGCCGGAACCAGCCGGCATCGACGATGAGGCTGCCAAAACCCCAGTCGGCCAGCAGGGGCGCCTGGCGGCGGATGTAGTCGGCGTCGACCGCCATCTTGATCCCGTACCAGGAGCACCACACCGGGTCCCAGGCGGCCGGAGGGGCGGCCAGGGCAGGTAGCTGGTGGAAGGCCTCGTAGGTGCGGGCAAAGGCGCGCACCTCGTCGAGGATGGGCCGCGGGGCCTGCGACAGATAAAGGCCCTCTTCCCAGCAGCAGGTCGCGAAGGGCAGGGTGCGCCTCAGTTCCAACTGGGCGTCCTCATCGTAGCAGGTGTGTTCGGCGTCGGCGACGTGCAGG